>JAIFNM010000332.1 GCA_020047725.1 Betaproteobacteria bacterium | reverse complement strand
TGACGCAACTGATCGCTGGCCCCCTTGAGCTTGGTATCCAGAACATCAAGGACCTGATTCCGAAGCGTCGCAAGGGCATGAGGAAAATCGGGGTAAGCGCTTGAGGCGCCGTCCGGATGGCCGATGGCGCGCTCGCCAGAGTTTGACGTATTCAAGTTTTCAATGACACGGATCAAGTCGTTGGCTTCAGTCTGGCTAAGGGCGGAAAGCGCCATCGCATGGGTGACCCGTTGCCGGGCGCCCTGCAGCTCTCGCGCAAGTCCAGCCTTAGCTACTTGGTATTGCTGGAAGAGGGGCTGATCCAGTTTTATGAAGCCCCTAGGCAAGATCTTCTCAATTGCAAAAGCGGGCAAAAAACGACGTTCCTCAATATGGTATTTCAGCGCATCAACGAGCAACTCCTGCAGATCGACCTCGGTGAGGCCGCTGTCGCTCGTCAAGTCATCGTGTATCAAGTCATTGATCGCCAAGATGACATCATCGGCAGAGCACAACGCGCTTACCCCAGTGTCTTCGGACGCACTCATTGAAGGCATGAACTCTTTGTCCATTGGTAACTGGATTAAAAGACGTTGCTGTGCTTCGGGAACGCAATAGGCTGGCGGCGTTTCGTCGAATAATCGCAACACAGCATTGAAGACGACCAATGCAGACTGCGCATAAATGCAATCCAGAACGTGCTCTGGACGAAACCCTTCAAGATCACTAATCGCTGCGGTCAAACATGAATGGAGTTTGTCGAGGAAGGCTTGGTCATTCCGGTCAAGCGCGTTTTTCTCACTATTCCTGCCATCTACATGCCGTAAATACGCCTCTATAAAGCGATGCGTTGTCGTTATATTTTCGCAGGCAAATGTATTGAAACGACCATCTGGCTTAGTTTTCTCCCCGATTTTTTTAAATGCTTCAGCGACCGTTGCCGGCGGCTTTTCAAATTTACGTCGTGCGTCCTCATATGCTTGCCGAAGGTGTTTGACGTCGCCCTTTGCAATCCACGCAATACACTGCCCAATGGGGTGACGTGGCCCGTAGATATCGTCGTGCATCCGGCTAAAACCATGGTGATTCCAGCTCGAGTGGATGCTATGGTCTTTCTTCCAGTTGAGAGCCCGTTCGCTGTAGCGTTGCAACTCGGCTTCAACGGCAAGTTTGTCACCGACACGGGACACCGAGAATTTGTCCCGTGTCAGGAGAATCCCCTTGTTGTCCATCGTGCCAATGTGGGCAACCAGATTGGATAGGCCGTGAAGGCCCGTCAGGGGTTGTTGAATCTGGTCAATCACGGTCCAGCGGATATCAGCATCAGCGGTTTGAGGTGAGAAGAGCATACTCACAAGGCTTCCCGCCAGAACGCCAAGCGACCAGCCGACATTCCCGGAGAAGGCGTCGGCGTCCATCGCGGTGGCTTTTTGCAGGGATTCACGCAAATCCTGATCCAGCCTAATATCCACTGCGAATCGACAATCGATCGATCCCATGGCGTTGCACAGCGCGCTTAGAATAATCGCATGAGAATCGAGTTTCGCGTCGGCGAATGCTATATTCATGGCATTGACATACACCGACGCCAGTGAATAGTGCCGCCGGTCGATGATTTCAAGAAGCCGTTGGAACGACTGAGATACTTCGGCTTTCCGTGACGGTGCTACGGTGGACTTAACGGGCTCTGCAACGACAAGGGGTGGCGGTTCGGAGGCAGTGCTCAATACGACGGGCATCGGTTTGTCTTCTGGCTCATTATTCTGGACGAGGCGTTCTGCCGCAAAAATTTTCGGGGCGACCTCTTTTGGCAAGGACGCTAGCACTTCGATTTCGGGAGCAACGACGGCATCAAGTGTCGCGACGACGTCCTCTTTGGAAACGCCCTCCACCTCAAGAACCATCTGCGTCTCAGAGGCGCACTCTACGGCCTCTTGACGGATCGCCTGAGCGTATATGGGGGCAGCCTCCGTCGACAGCGGCGTCGGGCTTGACGGAGCGATGACCGCACCGACTTCAGGTGAGTTATCTTTACCCTCAGGAGGAGCATCATCGGGCGGTGTTCCGCCATTCGTACGAAGGAAGCAGGTCGAGGACAGCAGCGCGTCGTTGAGATCTGCGAATCGTTCGTTCATGGTCGATAGCAACGCACCTTCTTCCCGGTTGCGGCGACTGCGCTCGGCCATCGAAGCCTTGGGCGGGAGCTGGGTCTTGTAAAACCCTTCAAGCAATTCTTTTTGCTCGCCAAGCAATTTCACCTGGGCGGAGACGGCATCCATGTCGATCATTACCGCGTCCAGGCTATCGGTCGCTGGCCGTAGATACACCACCGGCCCGATCACGAACTCATCGTCGACAACGGCGATCGCGGTGATGATGTCTTCCGCTTGCTTCTGTAACGACGCCTCTCGCAGCTTCAATGACGACTCGGCCTCCGCCTTTAACCGCTGTGATTCGTCGATTTGGCGCAACGAATCAAGCAGCGCGCGGATCTCCTCGATTGTTTTGCTAAAACCGTCGGTTCCAGGGGTAATTGCATCAATGAGTGCGTGCAGGTCTGATTTCACGAGCATGATTGAATCCGATTCCAAAGGTTCGATGGGGGCTTTGATTAAGGAGGGTGTCGCCACAGTGGCGGCTTCGTCCTCATCATCCTCAGGCGGCACAAAGGTGTTGACCTTGTGGATGGCAGTGAAATGGCCAGGACGGATGGAATTTCGTTGCTCGAGGGCCTCATCGCACGCGGCGGCACAAGCCAGGTAGTAATGGAGAGCGGCTTCTGTTTTCTTGCCGAGAATCTCCGTAACGTTATCGAGAACAGACTCAGCGCAGCCGAAACTAGGCGTTTGCGCGGCGGTAAAGATCAGCCACCCCAGTGTTGTATCATCTTTTTCAGCAATTGCCTTTTGTGTCACCTTGGACAGATCGAGTGTTGGCGAGCCGTCACGCGAACGGATAACGACTTTCTCGTCATTGACGGCGTTGTACCTGACGACGGCCTCGTTAGCCTTGGGGATAATGACGTCCCGGCCGAATACTAGTCCCGCGTTAACCAGATAAGCACCTTGCGGATGAACGAGGTGCCCTGCCAGCCAGTCGAGGAACGCATCGTTGGTCGGGCAGGGCTTGGTCTTAGCGACATAACCAAACTCTCGGATTTGTTTCCACGCCCGTGAGATCCGTTTCTTGAGTGCGGGATCGTATTTCCCGAACAGGCCCTTTAGCTTGACGAAGTATGGTAGGTCCACATGGATGTGGATGTCGTTGCGCACCATGGCTTCGAAGAGCAGTCGGGATTTAGGGTCTTTGGGCGGATAAAAACTTTGCATTTCTACCCGTTTTGCCCGCGCAAGGAGGCCTTCGTCGGCCCCCATAACATCCTCGGGCCGAATCATCTCAGCGGGAAGCGCCAGATCAACAGGCGACGAATCATCCACAGAAAAATCTAGCTCGGTTTGTTTTGGAACAACGTAGCCAGCCACCTGTTGTTCGACAATCTCAGTAACCATTTGCATCAACGGTGTCGCCTCGCTTGAGATTTCGAAAACCTCAGTCAGGTCGTCGGTTTCCACCGGTTGCACTCCATTGCCGTCGTCAGAAACGGGATATTTAATGATGTAGTCGTCAATCTTTCGCTGGAAGAAAAGCGGTGCCGGAAGCAAGGTCCATTCGTCGTAGTGGGCGTAGCCCAGGCGCAGCCCCATTGCAAGAGCCGCGACCACATCCGGCGTGACACCGACCGGAGTGGCCATAACCGTGATGTCCATTGTTGAGGGCAGCGAGGCATCCATGTCGGCCGGGTCAAACGTAACCTTGTCGAACACGCCTTTGCGGTTATCTTCCGGCTTGGTCATGCGGACGGTAGCGTGATAGCAGGACTTGCCCCGCTTGATCTGCGATGTTTTGCGGTAGCTCATGACACCGATAAAGTGACCATGATGTCGGGGGGCCGAAGGCGTGGCCGGGTTGATCTCCACGAGTTGTTTGAGTGTGGTGGCATACTCGTCAGTAAAGAACTCGCCGGTTGCGATGCGTGAGGTTTCATCGCGCCATCCTTCGTAAACGGTCTTGCTCCACCCGCGCAGAGCGATCGGCGCCGCCCAGCCGTAACGCAGCCGGACAAACGACATCAATGGGAAAGCTGCCGTCATGTCCAGATGCCCGATTTTCGGGGTACCCGATTCGGTTAGATTGACGTCGTTAATGCCCCGCCAAAGACCCCGCGTTGTTTCCCAGTCGATGAACACTACGGCGTGCGGGTCATCGTCCTGGATGTCCGAAAGCGCCTTTGTGGTCTCCCCTTCAAATTCCTGACGCAACCATTTTTCGTCACCCTGCATCTGGCGTTGGGTGCCCAACCAGATCAGGCCGTTGGCCAATTTCATCCAAGGTGATCGCTGCGTCCGGTTGCTTTCTTGATAGCAGAAGCTGATTTCGGTAACCCCCGACTCAATCACAAGGCGCGAGTAGATCACCATGCATACCGCTTGCTCTCCGGAGAAGCGTTGCGCTTTCTTCCGCAGGGCCTGGATGCCGTAGATGGCCTTGGGCCGTGCGTCCTTATCGAGCTTCCCCTCGACAAATTCCTTGGTACCGATCACGTAGCCGGAGTGGGCCAGCAGCACATCCATCATTGCGCTTTGAACCCGATGGATGAAGGACTGGTTCGCCTTGGCAATACGGTTGTCCGTACTGGCCGCCTCAATGGGAAGAACATGGTGAACGCTGGCGCCAGCGATGGAACACATGGCATGAATGGCTGCCCGTCGATTGACGCTATCCTCAGGCCGCCCTTGAACGTCTTTGGCGGCGCAGATCAAGACAAATCTTGGTCCGTCGTGTTTTGCGATTGCTTCCGGCAACTCGCTTTTCTTCCATGCGTCTACACGCAGGGCGAAACGCTGGCGGGTTTTGAAGTCCTTGCCAGGAAGATTGGCTTTTAACCCGTGAACATCCGCCGGCAGCGGATCCTTTTTTGTCGTAATCGCATCGCCAAAAAGAAACTCGGCGGTCTTCTCAATAAACTCCTGTTCCTGCGGTGTTCCCCCAATAATCCAGAGACTGGGTTTCTTGTCACCATGAATTGCACTCAATACACGGATGCACTGCTCCCTGAACTTGGCAACCTCCTGCCGTTCGCCCGCACCCGGTTCGACGTCATCAATGACTTCTACGTCGTCGTCATCAGAATCGTCGATATCCTCGAGGGCGATCCCCGCGGCTCCGAAATCAGCCGATTTGAGCATGGCTGAAAGCGGTTTGCTGTTAAGCGATAGCGGACACGGCAGGAAAGGAACTTCGCTATCTACAATTCCGACAAGGAGCGGCTCGATGGTGGTGAGAAGTTCAATTTCATCGCCCTCCAGAACGGTATGCGGAGCAACGCGATTGAAAAGCCGTGTGGTCTGGGGCAGTCCAGCCCACCATTGACCTTCGGTGTAGGCAACGTTGCTGATGACCTCGTCGAGTGATGCAGGCAAGGTCCATCCGGACTCGCGGTTGAGGGAAGCGTACTCATCGTTGAATTCCCACGTCCTACCCTCGTCGGTTTTCGAAAGTCCAATCGCCACGGGAATACTCGACCGGTTCGGGGCGATGACATAGGCGGTGGCCCGTCCTCCCGTATTTCCGCCGGACGGTTTTCGTTCCGACCACACTCGCTTTGCTGCCGCCACGCTCAGGTAAACATCGGTACTGTAAGGCACGGTGCTGATAGTGACCTTGGCAACCATTGAAAACATTACGTTGCCTTTGGCCGAGGAACGACGCGGCGGCGTCATCAATTCAGCGGTATTCGAGGCGGCGAACTCAGAAAGAATCAGCTCGCAAGGCCCCATGCCCGAAAAGAGGTGTTCGCCCGCAAGGCGATCACCGACGAGACGAGCGATCAACGAGAAATCTGGGGTCTTGTTTGTTCCTTCACGCAATGATCGACTCGAACCGGTCAGAGCAATGTGCTCAGAGGTCGTCGCTTTTTTGACGCGTAACGCGATCTCATCAAACCCTTCGATTTTGGCCCAGGATTCGAGCGTATCCATGCACCAATAGCGAATTTGCTCACAAACTTGAGCAATCACTACATCGTCACTTTCCGGGGGGCGGTACATTTCGATGGCGGACACTGAGGGTCGGCCCGGATCGCACCCGAGGTTTCGATCGACTGTAATCACGCCGTCAATGGCGGTCTGCAGCATGATCCTCAGCGAGGAGATGGGCAGGTTTTTCTTGGTTTGACTGGCTGCGTCGGTCAAGTCAGATAGGGCAGAGAGCAGCGCGCCTGTGAAGCGGATGTTAACTACGTCAATACTGGTGGTAAGCCAATTCCCGTTGATGCGCCGGGCAATCAGCACGGGGTCAATAGTCCGCTTGCTCTTGCGCGTCCAGACGATTTTTGCTTCGGATGACATGGGTGTGTTCCTTAGATTTTCTGGAGGTTGTCAATGCTCGACATAGGGATTGCAAACGACGTATAGAGGTTGTCGTAGCATTCGCGCAGGACGGGATTCGGGTGGTTCAGGCAATACGCCAAAATCTCTTGCATCATCACCAGCATGGATGTGCGGGAAGTGTCTTTTGTGCCGGCAGCGGAGCATGGCGCCCAGGCGGCATCGACAAAATAGACAAATGCGGGACAGTCGCCGCGCATGGTTCGTCCAATAGTTTGCAGAATAATGATCATCTGATCGGCGACAAACGGTTCAGCGTACTTACCCAGCCGAGAGGCGACTAGCGGCAACCGCAACATGGTTTTAGCCTCATTGACGGCTTCAAAGCGTGCAACTTTCAATCCTTCAAGGGCCTCGGCGGTCGAAACAAAGCTCAATCGGTCAAAGGCTTCGGAGCGGCGGCCAACAAGCCCTTGAATGAGGCCGAGGTCGTCTTGCCGGGGGTGTGGCCGCGTCAGGAAGTACAGCGATCCGATCATGGCCTTATCTTTACGCGATCCAAAGCGATAGACGATATTGACGCCGCGGCCAATTGCGTTCATCGGGAAAATAAGGATGTCCCACCCGTTGTCGTCGCCCAGACTTTCTACATTAGCTGCGGTCACGGCGCTTTCATGGGCACTTTCGGTGCCGGAACGTCTCAAGTAACGAACCCGTCCGCGCCAATCGCTGTGATGCGACTGAATGTGCGCGAACAGCATCTCGCTTTGCTCATAACTGTTCACCACCAGTCCTATTTTTCGGCCAACCCCGCCCACGACGTCATTCCCTTGCAGAGCCGCTGCTGCGCGGGAAAGGGTCCCACCTTCGAGAATCCTGTCAGCCATGGCTTTCAAAACCCGTTCCCGTTGAGAAATTCGCGTACCACTGAAGCGAAGGGTTTGCGTCGGTTGATCTGGGTCGGTGAGTGGCGTAAATTCGTAACGCGACTCCTTCCATCCGTGCCCGGCGTTGGGCCGCCGCAAGACATAGTGTGGCCCGATATTGACGTGAAACCGTGGGCTGGGCTCTAACAAGGAAGTCGCACTGGTTAGCAAAAAAGCCGCGCCGTGGCCGTTTTCCTGTCCCAGTTCGTGCATTCGCTGAAACAGGCGGCGTGGAACACCCTGGATCCCGATATGGGTGATATTGATGTTGCCTTCCTCGCTTTCCGTATAGCGAATGCCGCTGAGTTTCCCGGTCAGAGATTCGGGAAGAATCGCCAGTTGATCGCGTGACGGTCGCGATTCAAAAACGTTGTCGCTCACCAGATCCATTGAATTTAACAACCGGAGATGCGGGGCCAGTCCAAAATGTTGCAAAACAACCATGGAGACCGTCGTGAGCAGCGCGCTGTAGTCTAGAAACTCGACATCGCCGGGGGTTGAGGTAAACCCGGGGATACGTTTCAAGATGTCGGCAATCTTGATGATCGCCTCCTGGTCTCCATCACGATCCCAGAACTCGATCGACGCAACAAGTTGGGCATAGAGATCATTCACCTCCTCAACGGCAAGTCCCATCAAATTGGCGATTTCTGGGAGTTCTCGGGCAAGGTCAGTGATTTCTTCGTCATCATCTTTGATTGACGGGCGAAAGGCCACGGGCTTGACTGCCGCATCCCAGAGCCGCTCGACACCTTGTCGCGCTTTTGCGTGGGCCTCCAGTTCTTCCTCGTCACCCTTGTCGCCCCCGTAGGGAAACATATCAGCAATGATGGAAAGAGAGGTCAGCAGTTTGCTTTGATACTCCTTCCGAAACCTTGGGTTGAGATGCTGTATTCGTGCCGACAGTCGATTGGTGGCTTGCCCAAACCGTCCTGTCATTTCGATCAGGCTGGGCATATCTTTCCCTGCGACAAAGGCATTTCGGCCACGGGCAATCGGCTCATGCAGATCCCGAATCAGGGTGGCCCACAAGGCATCCTCGTCGCCATACAGTTTCATCATTGGAGTACCACGGGCATCGAGATCGGATTGCGTTCCATCACACTCATCTACCACCACGAGATCAAAAGTCCGTGCAATGTATTCAAAATGTTTTGCGTCAAATCCGGCATACAGCGGCGAGACCGATCGATCCATCGACAACACATGCCCCGCCCAGATGTTGACCTTAATCAGTTCGCGCTCGGACTCTTGCCTGGCACAGCACCCAGCCAGGGCACATCGGCGCGTCTGCGGTTTTCCGTTGGCGACTGTACGCTGCACCAGATCATTGCATGGCGGTCTGCTATGGGGAAAGGCTTCATCCTCTTCGCTGGAAAATCCAGCGAGTGCGCAGTTCGTAGCGAAGAAACGGGAGGAACGCCGGGTGGCGCCAAACCCATTGTTTTCTTTCGCAACCGACGTCGAGAAACTGAGAATGTGTTTGGTCCGGGCGCTATCACCCTGACCCGACAGCAGGGCCGAGGGAAGCTGATAACGCTCCATGGTTTCTATGAATCCCGTCGCTACTTCAATTGATGGAAATAGGAAGCAGACCCGGTTTCCGCGATTGGAGAGGCAAGCAGCGAGCAGGTAAAGCAAGGTCGTTTTCCCAGCGCCAGGCAGTCCAATCAAATGCTTAAGGCCCACAAGATCAATCCCATCGGCCGGCACAAGACCGTCATGTGAGGCTGAAAGGAAAACGGCAGTCGGCACACCATCTCGGTCATGCAGACGGTGAAACCAGCTTCGGGTGCCCGGCGTTTGCCGCCCGTTGGTCTCATCAAAGGCGTCGAACCGATCTGCTGTGGCGATCAGATCATTCCAGCTCACGAAGCCGGGTGGTTCGCCAATCCGAGTCATATCATAGGCGGGAACGGGTTCAGGCAAGAACGAGAATGGCTCGATATCACCTCGGTAGTCCTCGTTCTTGCGCTTGATTGTGGCCCTGAGCGACGTATCGTGGACCTCAGGCTGCGACCGCTCCCGCACAATTGGACTGGCCGTCAAAAAGCCAATCGCTTTGACGACATCTTCCGGTGTGACACTACTCCATCGTTTTCGAATGCTGAAGTCCTTGTCGATTTCGTAACGCTGATCAAACCCATCGGGATCGTCTTGTGCATCACGGTGGCGATGATGATTCTGGTACGCATCAACGACAAGTCTAAGTTCGCGTCGCGTGGCGGGGGCAAATCCACACATGCGCAATGTCTTGATGGCTTGCGCTACGTCGGGATGTAGGGCGTCGAGAATGGATTCAAATCCCGAAAGAAGATTCGGGAGATCACGCAGGTTGTCGCAGCTCATCAGCTCGGAGGCTAGGATGCACAGGTAGTTGAGCCGGTTTGCACTGCGGTAGGGGATGAGTTGCGCGCGCATAGCATCAAGCCTCTTTGATCGCAAATTTGGCTGCGTCGCTGAGCGACAGGCAGCGAATTCTCGAGGCTGTTTCGGCCATTGCACCAACCAATCGATTCATATACAGCGGCGTTGATGCGATCAGCCAGTCGGGGATGACAAGCCATTTCTTTTCATAAAATGCGAGACCGCCTAGCCCACGACGAAATTTCGCACCAAGAATCTCTGGTGAAACATACGATTTCATATCCATACCGATGCGGCCAAGCGCAATGTCGACGCGATCCCGGTGCGGATAGAGCAGTGGGGCTACCCCTTTCAATTTCAGATAATCGAATAGTAGGATCTCGTCGATCCCCGGCTCGACCCAGTATTGGCGGATGCCGCGCGTTACGCGTCGTGCTTCGGCCACGGCAAGCACCGATCCCGCTTTAGCCGGACGGGTGGCCGAACAGGCAACCGACGGGCATGTCACACCTCCGCCGGCGACCAATTTCATCAGACTATTGCAGTGCGCGCACAGCGTCACCTCATCACCGATGGCTTGTGCGCGAGGCACCGGTTCGTAATATTCGTATTGAATGGCCATCCAGATGGCCGACGGAATCATCTTCCCCGCCTCAAATAGCTGCTTTTCGGTGGTCACCGGATTGCGCACAACAAACTCTCGAATGGCGGTGTAATACTCGTCGCCTGAAACCGTAGGAACCTTGGACAAGGCTTCCATCAGCTTTGAAAAGAGCGCCTCTTCAATGTGGGCGGTAACTGTCGTGAATTCTGAGGCCAGTTCCTCGGCTTCCGGGGTGGGGATGCCATATCGTGAATTGATTAACGACGTTGTCTCGTAGCCCGCATCAATCACCTCTGCGATGGGAAGCCATTCCCCGAATGGTTTGGAACAAAGATAGAGAAGTTCATGGATTTCGCCGCCGTGGTCTTTTAGCCCGTTGACAAGGCAAGCGCGAGACACCATTGCCATGATTTTTCGTTCGTCTTCCGTGAGACCGTTGCGGCTACCCCTACGCCGGTCGGCACCGGAAATTATTTGCTTGTCGATGAGTGAAATTTTAGCCTGCGATAGAACCAGCGCCGCGAGGGCTGGAATTAGCGATGACGTATTGCGAAGCGAATCAACAGGACGGGCTAGCAAAGACTCTATGGCTTGCCGCACCACGCCGGGCATCGGACGATAATCGGAGGACGTTTCGGGCATCCGGTAGGTTTTTAGGGCACGCGGCTCAACGCCAGCCATCACCGATAACTCGTCCCAGGTCATCTTACCTGCACGTGATTCGAGTGTTTTCTTTGCAAAAGCAAGAAACTCTTTTTGGCTATTTATATTTTTCATGGTACGCAGTGCGGCCTAAATAAATATTCTGAACAAACTGCTTGCGTATGCTATGCGTACCGGAAAGCCATGTCAATGCTGTTTGTCATGAGAATAATGCTTTTTATACCCGGACAATAAAACCCGGTGTATTGAATCGGATTTCATTGTCGAGGCGGTAGCTTGGAGTCCTGGTCTTAGGGAGGCACGAGTCAAATACCGGTCAGTAAGACCGCGCCGGTTCATGATTACAGCAGCGCCGGTCATGTTGAAGGCTCTGTCCAGCCGCTGCCAGTACAGACCCATTCAGTATCGGAATAGAACGTTATATTGCAAATGATGCGCATTAATGGCAACATAACCTTGCGCTTAATGGAGGTCTCTATGCAACCGATCACACTGGCTTCAAACAGCCCCAAAAAAGCCACCAACGTCACCCTGACGGAAACCTTGTTGTCCGAGGCCAAGACCTTGCAGATTAATGTGTCCGTGGCGGCCGAAGACGGTCTGCGTCGCGCCGTCGCGCAGAAACGTGCCGCCGTATGGTTGGAGGCTAATCGCTCGGCCATCGAGAGTTCGAACCAGTTTGTCGAACTGCATGGTCTTCCCCTGTCGTCGCACCGGCAGTTTTAATGGCCCGCTTCGGCGTCTATAAGAATCCAGACGGCGAGGGGTATCTCCTCGACGTCCAGGCGGATCTGCTGAGCCATTTCAATACGCGCGTGGTCGTTCCCTTATTGCCCTTAAGCCGAGCGCCCACGCCGGCCCGAACCTTGAATCCAGTCTTTGATCTCGACGGCACAGCCCACGTCATGGTCACTCAATTCCTGGCTGCGGTGCCGGAGCCCCTGCTCAAGACCTGTGTATCGAGCCAGGCCCACCACCGCGACGCGATCACCGCCGCCCTGGATTTGCTGTTTCAGGGATTCTGACCACGCTTTTGATCGACGTACGGGTAGCTTTCTCCCTACCGTTACCCTGCTAATCCGTATTAGCAGGTAAAGTTCTCGGAGACCGACGGCAAGAATTTCGCATTGCGATGACAAGCAGACTGCATTCGGCATCTCGATGGGTAGGCAAAAACTATCTTGACACGGAGCGCCAGTTGATTGGCCATCGAACGAGCATCGGGATACATCCAGGTGCTGCGCCTGATCGAAACCTTTGGTGATGATGACGTCGCGGTGGCCGTTGAGGACGCGCTGCGACTTTCAGCGATCAGCTACGATGCGGTCAAACATCTGGTCCTCGCTAGGATTGAGCGGCGCGTACCGCGACTGAATCTCTCCGACTACCCGTTTCTGCCCTTGGCCACGGTCGGCATCACCGATGTCCGTGACTATCTGGCGCTGATGCAGGTGCGGATCAGCCAAGGACCGATGGGAGTGTCGCCATGAGCCCCACAGTTGAGGAAGCGACGGTACTACCGCAGGTGTTACTGGCTCACCAGCTGAAATCGCTCAAGTTGCCGATCTTCGCACGAGAGTATGAGAAGGTGGC
>JAIFNM010000079.1 GCA_020047725.1 Betaproteobacteria bacterium | reverse complement strand
CCCTGATGCTTGACGAAATTGGCGATTTGCCGCATTCACTGCAGGCGAAGTTGTTGCGCTTCCTGCAAGAACGAGTCATCGAGCGGATTGGCGGGCGCCAGGAGATTCCAATTGACGTGCGTATCGTCTGTGCTACGCATCAGGATCTGAAAAGTCTGATCAAGGAAGGCCGTTTCCGCGAAGACCTCTATTATCGCCTGGCGGAAATTGTGGTTAATATTCCGCCACTCAGGGCTCGTCAGGGAGATACAGCCTTGCTGGCACACGCCTTTGTACGCCGGTTTTCGACCGAGCAGAACCGAGGTGCCATGAGCTTGCGCGAAGATGCATTACGCGCAGTCGAGTCTTATTCCTGGCCTGGAAATGTTCGTGAACTCGAGAATTGCATCAAGCGCGCGGTTATCATGGCTGATGGCAACCAGATTACCGTTGATGACATTGGCCTCGATACGGGGCACAATGAGGAACTGATGAGTCTCGATCTGCGTCAGGTTCGTGAAGAGGCAGAAAAACGCGTCATCATCATGGCTATGGGGCGTGCAGATGGAAACGTTCTCAAAGCGGCTGACATGCTCGGCATCAGCAGACCGACACTCTACGATCTCATGCATCGTTACGGACTGAAATAATTCAATAGTCAAATGGTCAAATAGTCGATAAGCACAACCCTACTGGACGGGATATCTATGACAAATCGGAAATCAATGCGCAAAGCAGTCATCTCAACCCTGGTGGCTACCTTGATTCTGGTCGCCTGCGGCGGGGACAAGCCCGAGACCATGCTGGCTTCGGCCAGGGACTACATGGCCAAGAACGACAACAAGGCGGCAATGATCCAGCTGAAGAATGCGCTGCAGACCGACCCGAATCTGGGCGAAGCCCGGTTTTTGCTGGGCAAGGCGTTGTTTGACAGCGGAAATCCCGTGGCGGCAGAGGTTGAATTGCGCAAGGCGGATGAACTCAAATACTCCGCAGATCAGGTGACGCCTTTGCTGGCCAAGACCCAGCTGATGCTGGGGCAGACCAAAAAAGTGATTGATGATCTTGCCAAGGTTCAGCTGACGTCGCCGGAAGGCAAGGCCGACCTGATGACAACAGTCGGTCAGGCCAACCTGATGACGGGCAAGATTGAAGCTGCGCAGGCGTCGTTTGATGCGGCCATCGCTGCAGTTCCGGGGTATGGTCCTGCTGCGATCGGTCAGGCGAGGATCAAGGCGGGAAATCGTGATCTTCCGGGGGCTCTGGTCCTGCTGGACTCGGCACTTGAAAAATCGCCGAAACTTCACGATGCCTGGCAACTCAAGGGTGACATCCTGTATGCCCAGGGCGAGGCCAAGGGCGCGTCGGACGCCTATAGCAAGGCGCTGGAGATCAAACCTGATTATGTGCCGGCCCACTCTGCACTGATTTCACGCCTTCTGGAAACGGGAAGTCTTGAAGAAGCGAGCAAACAGATCGAGGCCTTGAAGAAAGTGGCTCCGACGCATCCGCAAACGACCTATTTGCAGGCGCAGCTCCTTTATCGGCAGAAAAACTTCAAATCCGCTCTGGAAACGATTCAGCAGCATCTCAAGGTCGTTCCTGAAAGTACGCTGGGTTTGCAACTTGCCGGGGCCATCGAGTACGAACTGAAATCGTATTCAACGGCAGAAACCTACCTGCAAAAAGCCTTGCCAAAGACCCCTGAACTTGGTTTGGCACGTCGTCTCCTGGTTGCCACGTATTTGCGCAGCGGCCAACCGGCCAAGGCGCTTGCCACGCTGCAACCGGTGCTGGACAAGATCGATAGAAATTCGAACATGCTGGCGCTGGCCGGCGAAGTTTACATGCAGAACGGCGATGCCGAAAAAGCGGGCGCGTATTTCGCTAAGGCTGCTGCGCTCGACCCCGAGAACAAGGCCAAGCAGACCTCGGTTGCGCTCACGCATCTGGCTAAGGGAAATACTGAAACCGCTTACCGCGAGCTGGAAGAAATTGCTTCGCTCGACACTGGCGTCAATGCCGACATGGCGCTGATTGCCTCCCAGCTCAGAGCACGCAAATTTGATCAGGCGCTCAAATCCATTGATGGACTGGAAAAGAAACAACCGGAAAATCCGCTTGCCCATAATCTGCGCGGAACGGCCTTGCTCGGCAAGGGTGACTTGGCTGGGGCGCGCAAGAGTTTTGAGCTGGCGTTGACCAAGAATCCGGCGTATTTCCCGGCGGCGGCGAGTCTGGCCAATCTGGATCTGGCCGACAAGAAGCCGGATGACGCGAAAAAGCGTTTTGAAAGCGTCGTGGCCAAGGACCCGAAAAATGTTCAAGCCTTGCTCGCCCTGGCCGAGTTGCGCGCCAAGACCGGTGGCAAGGCGGAGGAAGTGGCTGAGTTGATCAACAAGGCCGTGGCTGCCAATCCTGCTGAAGCGGCACCGCGTCTCGCGCTCATCGGCTTGTATCTGGGCGCTAAAGACGCGAAAAAAGCGGTTGCGGCAGCCCAGGATGCTCTTGCTGTCTTGCCGGATCGCCCCGAGGTTCTCGATGCGGCAGGCCGCGCGCAGCAGGCGGCAGAGGATTTCAACCAGGCCTTGGCGACGTATGGAAAATTGGCTGGTCTGATGCCCAATTCGGTTCAACCGCATTTGCGCATGGCCGAGGTTCAGGTGGCGGCCAAAAACAAGGAGGCGGCCATGCAGAGTCTGCGCAAGGCGCTTTCGATCAAGGCCGATTCAATCGAGGCGCAGCGCGGAATCATGATGCTGGACCTCGATGCCGGGCGCACGGCCGAGGCGCTCAACACGGCACGCCAGATACAGAAGCAGCGTCCGAAAGAGGCAGTTGGTTACGTGCTTGAAGGCGATGTCCATGCCTTGAAGAAAGCCTGGACGGATGCCGCCACAGTTTACCGTACCGGGATCAAGCAAAGCGGAGCGACCGAACTGGCCGTCAAGCTGCATGCGGTGTTGATGGCTGGCGGTGGCATAGGCGAAGCCGACAAATTTGCTGACGGCTGGATCAAGGATCACGCCAAGGATCTGCAGTTCCGGCTTTATCTTGCTGAGGCGGCGAATGCGCGCAAGGATTACACGTCGGCCAGCAAGCATTATCGGATTCTGGTTGATGCGCAGCCGAACAACCCGGCGATGTTGAACAATCTGGCCTGGAGTTCGGCGCAGATCAAGGATCCAAAGGCCATCGAATACGCCGAAAAGGCCTATAAACTGGCTCCCGAACAAGCGGCTATCGTCGATACCCTGGGTGGCTTACTGGTTGAAAAGGGTGATATGGCGCGTGGTCTGGAACTGCTGCAGAAAGCTGTCAGTCTAGCTCCGCAGGCGGCCGTGATTCGCTTGAATCTGGCAAAAGCCCTGGTCAAGGCCGGCAAGAAGGACGAGGCGAAAAAGGAACTGGATGAATTGGCCAAACTGGGCGACAAATTCCCGGCACAGGCCGAAGTGGATAAATTGTTGAAGAGTCTGTGACGAACGGGCAGTAACGCGAAAGGCAAGCATCCCACAGATCTACTCCCTCCCCTTCAAGGGGAGGGTTGGGGTGGGGATGGGGTTTCATTCTTAGGCTCATCATCAACCCCATCCCCCTCCCAGCCTTCCCCTTGAGGGGGGAGGAGAATACGGGGTCGGCTTGTGTGGATGCGGCAGCCCTTGAAAGGGGGCGAGAAGGTGACGTTTGATCCTCTGGAATGCCCATCAATAGGCGTTCCACGAGGGGGTAGGCCGGAGCGCCAATAAATACGCGCTTCTTCAGGATGATTGTTTGTAGATCGTTTATCCATGCGGTCTGCAGCTCGATAAATTTACAATACAATTTTTAACAAGGGTTGAGGAACTCATGATTATTGTTGCCGTTGTTGGTTTGGGTTATGTCGGTTTGCCGCTGGCTGTGGAGTTCGGGAAGAAGAGCCGAACGATTGGCTTTGATCTGTCGGCAAGCAAGATTGCGAATTACAAGAAGTTTATCGACCCGACCGGCGAGGTCAGCAGCGAAGGCTTGCAGGCGGCGAAGTTTCTTGAAGTCGGCAGCGACCCCAAGGCGCTGGCCGAAGCAGACTTCATCATTGTCGCCGTACCAACACCAGTCGATGTGGCACATCAGCCCGATTTCGGGCCGCTGATCGGCTCATCGGAATCGGTCGGCAATAACCTCAAGCGTGGTGCAACCGTCGTTTTCGAGTCGACGGTGTACCCCGGAGCGACCGAAGAAATCTGCATCCCGATCATCGAGAAGCATTCCGGGATGAAGTGGAAGAAGGATTTCTTCGTCGGCTATTCACCGGAGCGTATTAACCCCGGTGACAAGGAACGCACGCTGACCAAGATCGTCAAGGTCGTCTCGGGTGATACGCCGGAGACGCTTGAGCGCGTCAAGCAGATGTACTCGAGCATCATTACTGCCGGCGTCTATCCGGCATCCAGCATCAAGGTTGCCGAAGCCGCCAAAGTCATCGAGAACACCCAGCGTGATTTGAACATTGCCCTGATGAACGAACTGGCGATCATTTTCGACCGTATCGGCATCGATACGCTGGAGGTGTTACAGGCCGCCGGCAGCAAGTGGAACTTCCTGCCTTTCCGTCCAGGTCTGGTGGGTGGGCACTGCATCGGCGTTGATCCATACTACTTGACCCATAAAGCTGAGATGCTCGGCTACCACCCCGAAGTCATTCTGGCCGGGCGTCGAATAAACGATGGAATGGGGAAATATATTGCCGAACAGACGGTCAAAAACCTGATTCGCAATGGATGGCAGGTCAAGGATGCGCCGATTATCGTACTGGGTTTGACTTTCAAGGAGGATTGCCCGGATCTGCGCAATTCACGAGTAATCGATGTGATACGTGAACTTCAGTCCTACGGGGCCAATGTGATCGTGCATGAGCCTGTCGCCGACGCTGACGAAGCGCAACATGAATACGGTGTAAAACTGACCGCATGGGATGATCTGCCCGCCGCTGCTGCCATCGTCGCAGCCGTTGCGCACAAGGAGTTCAAGAACCGGCCGCTGGCGGATTACGTCGGCAAGTTGCAAAAGGGTGGCGTAATGACTGATGTGAAGAGCCTGTTCGATGAGGCGCAACTGGTTTCTCAAGGAGTAACGGTGTGGCGTCTTTGAGTTCAGCTTCAGCCTACGAGCAACTTGGCCGGCGTTTGCGGGAGAATCCAGCGCGCTGGCTGGTCACCGGATGTGCAGGTTTCATCGGCTCGCATCTGGTGGAGACCTTGCTCAAGCTGAACCAAACGGTGGTGGGTCTGGATAATTTCGCCACCGGACACCAGCGTAATCTGGACGAGGTGAGGGCACTGGTGTGGCCCGATCAGTGGCTGAACTTCAACTTCATCGAAGCTGATATTCGTTCGCCGGAAGCCTGTCGCGAGGCGTGCCAGGGTGTCGATTATGTCCTGCACCAAGCCGCGTTGGGCTCCGTCCCACGTTCTCTGGCTGATCCGCTGGCCACCAATGCCGCCAATATCGACGGCTTCCTGAACATGCTGGTTGCAGCACGGGATGCCAAAGTCAGGCGTTTCGTCTACGCCGCCTCCAGTTCGACTTACGGCGATCACCCGGATCTGCCCAAGGTCGAACAAACCATTGGCCGGCCCTTGTCGCCTTATGCCGTAACCAAGCTGGTTAATGAGTTGTATGCCGAAGTGTTTGCGCGGTGTTATGGCTTTGCGACCATTGGCTTGCGTTACTTCAATGTTTTTGGCGCACGCCAGGACCCGGATGGCGCCTACGCCGCAGTAATTCCGCGCTGGACGAAAGCCATGCTGCTCGGCGAAGATGTTTTGATTAATGGCGATGGTGAAACCAGCCGGGATTTCTGCTTTGTGGCGAACGCGGTTCAAGCCAATCTATTGGCCGCAAGCACCGAAAATCCGGATGCGGCCAATCAGGTCTACAACGTCGCGCTGAATGATCGAACCTCGCTCAACCGCCTTTTTGAAATGCTGCGCGATACGCTGGTCGTGACACAACCGGAACTGAGTGATCTGAAACCCCTTCACGGCGAGTTTCGTTCCGGCGACGTTCGGCATTCGCAGGCTGATATCTCCAAAGCCAAGCGCTTGCTCAATTACGCCCCAGCGCACAGCCTCGAAGACGGAATTCGAGTTGCCATGCCCTGGTATATAGCGCACTTTACGGCGCCGAAAGCCAGTGGAGCCTGAGCATGGGAGCCACGTACACTAAAATTCTTCGGAATTCGTCAGCGTTCGTGGCTGTGATGTGCGTTCATTCGTGCCTCGCGCTGGCGGCTCCCTCAGATTTGCCCACACTGGGTGATCTTGAACTGCTGAAAGCCGAAGCACGTTCCTACGAGCACGGTGAGGGTGTTACCAAAGATCCTCTGCGAGCCGCCAGCCTGTATTGTGATGGAGCGCGATACGGCGACGTAGAAGCACAGTTCAACCTCGGCTGGATGTATGCCAACGGCCGAGGCGTTGAGCGCAGCGATGAGCTCGCTGCGTACTTCTTCAAACTTGCGGCGGAGCAGGGACATGGACCGGCGCAGAAAATGCTGCGGTTTGTCGGGCAAACGGTTGCACCCATGCCCAAATGCATGGAGATCGTGACGGTTGAAGTCGAGGATGAAGAGGTTTTTCAGGCGATTGGTCCGTCGCAGCAGAAAGTTTTCGGTCTGGTCAACAAACTGGCACCGGAATACGGCATCAACCCGCGACTCGTCATGGCTGTGATCCGCGCTGAATCCAACTTCGAACCAGCTGCCGTATCTCCAAAAAACGCCCAGGGCCTGATGCAACTCATTCCGGAAACGTCGTTACGTTTCAATGTCAGGAAGCCATTCGACCCCGAGCAGAATATTCGTGGCGGGATGGCCTATCTTCGCTGGTTGCTGGCCTATTTCGAGGGCAATGTCGCGCTGGTTGCCGCCGCCTACAATGCCGGTGAGGGCGCGGTTAACCGTTTCCGTGGAATCCCCCCCTACGCGGAAACCCGAGGTTACGTCAAACGGATTCTGACCATCTTCAAGAAAGACGATCATCCATTTGATCCCGGAGTAACGACACCATCACCGGAACTGCCAAGAATAAGGGTTGCCAAAGCAGGGTGAATAAATCAAGGAGCGGGTCATGAGTTCGATACGTCTGGCAGTATCCCGGCAACTCAGGCACGTTCTTGTCTGTACTGTCCTTTGGTTTGTTTCAGGTGTCGCGTTCGCCGACCTGCCCGACTTGATTGACCAGATAAAACCGTCGGTTGTCGTCGTCGGAACCTACGTCAAAACACGCAGTCCAGCTTTCGTCATGCGCGGGACTGGCTTTGTCGTGGGCAATGGAAGCCTGATAGCGACCAATGCACACGTCGTGCCGGAGGTGCTTGACTCCGCCAATGGCGAAACCCTGATGGTTGTTGCGCTATCCGGTCGAGCGGGCGCACAGCAGCGTCCGGCAAGGATTGCCTCAAGCGATAAATCCCACGATCTGGCGCTATTACGGATTGAAGGGCCACCTATGCAAGCATTAGTTTTGCAAGAATCAGGGAAGGTTCGCGAAGGCCAAAACATCGCGTTCACCGGCTTCCCGATTGGCGGCGTTCTCGGACTTTCGCCAGTAACCCATCGCGGCATCATCTCGGCCATTACACCTATTGCTTTGCCGGGGGCAACGGCTAATCAGCTCAACGAAAAGGTCATCAAGCGACTGAAAAGCGGCCCGTTTGAAATCTATCAACTCGACGGAACTGCTTACCCTGGAAACAGTGGAGGGCCACTTTTCGAGATGGAAAAGGGCGAAGTGATCGGCATCGTCAACATGGTTTTCGTCAAGGGAACCAAGGAGTCTGTTTTGACGAATCCGTCGGGGATCAGTTATGCGGTACCGGTGGTTTATCTTCAGGACCTATTGCGAGAGATACATTAACCCGTGTAAGTTTCCATTCTGAGAATTATTTCCTTATTCAACATTGAAAGCTTGATTACAATGATTTGTCGAGTTTGTGTAGGTGGTGTCGGATTTCTTTACATTTGCCATATTCCGAACCTTTAAGAAATAAGGAAATTCCTTTAACCATATGAGTTATATAGTTAGTTATTGTAAGGTACGTTTCTTGCGTGCTATCAATGCAAGGACTTGGAAGTCGTCCAACTAACAAGGTTGAACAAGCTATGAACAACGAAAATGATCGCGAAGACATGTCCATCCCTCAAAAGAGTTCCGGGCGTAGGCGGTTTGTGCGCACGATAGGACTTGCGGTACCGGTCGTGCTTACCGTTTCTGCACGTTCTACTTTAGCAGGTACTTGTAGTTCAGTATCAGCTAATGCTTCAATAAGGTTGGCCAATAGTCACAATGCTACTGGAGATATCGGTCTGTCCTGTAATGGCTTATCTCCAACCGTGTGGGCCAATAAAGACCCTAGAGCATTTGAGGGGGCTAATGTTAGCTTTAACAGCATCTTTGGTTCCGTGCCTCCAGGAGCGACAACGTCGTCCAGGATGAGGGCAGTTATAAGGTTGAGTGGTACGGACGATATAACTGTTTTCGCGCGGTACATTGCTGCGGCTTATGTGAATTCCAAAATGGGACTTGTAAGCCCTAGCATCTATAAAGTGTCTGATTTGCAAAGTATGTGGGCTGCTCGAACCGCCCCCGCTGTCTACAATCCTGTACCCGGGGCTAATTGGAACAAAACTGACATGCAGAATTACTTGGCGACAACCTGGTAAATGTGAGCTGTATCCAGTTTAGTGGAACACGATAGCTTGCGTAGGGTTGTTTCTTCGTTAAGGCTTTTGATTGAGCAATGTGAAGGCGGTTCGCTTGTTTTTGATCAGGATACCGGTGCTACAGCTTTTTTGAATGATAAGGCAACGTCTCTGTTGCTTTTACTTAATTCTCAAGGTGAGATTGCCGAGGCTGATTTGTGCACAGCCTTGAAGAAGCTTTGGGGCGATGATGTGGATTTTTCAGTTGCCCTAGCCTCGCTTGAGGAATCTCGATTAGTTTTTCAGTGCTAACACTTTCCGTCTGTTCGGCCAGAGAACTCGATGTCGCAATGCGGTCTGGTCGTTTTCGGCTTCACTTAGGCCATCTCTCCCTCAAAATCACTAGCATTGTTCCCGAGTTTGTCGCGGCGTTCAGGAATCTATATGCCACTCATCCGGTATCGATTTCCGGAGGGGATTTTGATTTTGACATTGGAATTTCTCCCCCGTCTCTTTGGCGACGCTGGTTCAGGCGTAATGCAGTCTTTGAATTTTGTGGTGAAGCTCCTTTTTTACCGATGGATGTTGGTCATGCGCATGCCATGTTCGAGTGGGGGCTGAACTGGACAATCGCTTCACATCTGAACAATTTTCTTGTCCTTCACTCGGCCGTTGTTGAATGGAGGGATAAAGGGGTACTTCTTTCTGCCGAATCCGGTAGTGGCAAGAGTACTCTTTCGGCTGAATTATCGTTACAAGGATGGAGGCTTCTGTCAGATGAGTTGGCGCTGATTGACCACGATTTGAATCTAGTTCCCCTTTCACGGCCGGTAAGCTTGAAGAATGATTCGATTGAAGTAATTGGTGCTCGGCACCCGAAGGCCTCTTTTGGACCGATCGCTAAGGCTACCCACAAGGGAACCGTTGCTCATCTTATGGCGCCGCAGTCTTCTGTTGAGCGAAACCACGTTCCTGCTATCCCAAAATTGATCGTATTTCCGAAGTGGTCAGCGGGCTCACTATTGCGTGTCCAAGCAATCGGCTCTGGCCAGGCCGCGCTTCGCCTGATCGATCAGGCGTTCAACTACTCCATGCTGGGTGTCGATGGTTTCAACCGGGTGGTTGCCTTAGTGCGAGCCGCAGAAGCCTGGGAGATTGAGTATTCCTCTCTCGATGAGGCGCGAGAAGCGCTTGAAGATTTGGTGCTTGAGCGTGGCTAGATCTTCTCCGCTGATGGATTTTCTTGGTGACAGAACGTGTCCAGAGCGATTCGATTCGGAAGATTGGAGTTTGATGTTTTCAGAGGCTCGCCAAGCCGGGCTTCTTTGCCGCCTGAGTTTAGTCCTCGCTCAATCTCCAGAAATTGAAGAGAAACTGCCGGAACGCTTGCACAAGCATGTGTTGGCTGCGTCAATTCAAGCCAATGCGTTTCAAACTGATGTTCGCCGAGAGCTATCTCACATGGAGCAGGCCTTATCAGGGCTGGATTGTCGTGTGCTTCTCCTCAAGGGCGCATCCTATGTCTTGCTGGATTTGCCAGCTGCATCTGGACGGATCTTCAGCGATATTGATATTCTGCTTCCCAAGCAACATGTGGCTTCGGCGGAAGCTTCGTTAATGCTTGGCGGCTGGTTGACCGGGCAGCTTGATGCTTACGATCAGCGTTACTACCGGGAGTGGTCTCACGAAATACCGCCCATGACTCACATGCGCCGTGGCACTACGATTGACCTTCATCACTCATTGGTGATGCCGACCTGCCGTGTGAAAGTCGATTCCGAGAGAATGGTCAGTGAAACCTTTCCTGTTGATGAAAAGGGATTCTGGTGGCGCTTGAAAGATGAGGACATGCTGCTTCATGCTGCCAGTCACCTGATGTTGAACTCCGAATTCGACCGCGGCCTGCGTGATCTTTGGGATATTGATCTTCTCTTCCGCCATTTCTCTTCTCATTCGGCACAGTTCTCTGATCGCTTGCTTGGGAGGTCGGCCGAAGTAGGGTTAAAGGAAATAGTTCAGCAGGCGCTATTTTTGGCCAAGCGGTTTTTTGGAACGCCTGTACCAGAACAACTCCTTCCCGAACGACATGATCTTTTCGTCCGACTTGTAGCGTGCTCTTCATCTACTCGACATCCAGATACCCGCCCGAATTGGCAGGGCCTCTCCGATATGCTGCTTATGCTCCGCGAAATGTATTTGCGACTTCCTAATCGTCTTTTGGCAATACATATCGCTCATAAAACATCTGAACTATTCAAGCGATCTGAGGAAAAAGCTGAAGTTTGACAGCGGCTATGATTGGACGGTGTTCTGGGAGAAAAAATACACCGTAATAGTTCTGCGGTCGGCATTCTCGCGAGATAAATAGAGGTGGTGCAGCCTGCACATTCCGGTGCGTTTGACGAGAAAACTCGATACACTGTACGTATGAACAGTATTCGACGTATTGCCCACCTTGACATGGATGCCTTCTTTGCCTCCGTCGAATTGCTGAGTTTTCCCGAGCTTCGCGGGCAGGCGGTTGTGGTTGGCGGGCGTTCGGTGCACCAACCGGTTGTGCAGCTCGACGGGACGCGGCGTTTTTCCCGGCTGCGCGATTATGTTGGGCGCGGGGTGGTCACCACATCGACTTACGAAGCTCGCGCTTTCGGCGTCTTTTCCGGAATGGGCCTCATGAAATCAGCCAGACTGGCACCTGAGGCGATTCTTCTCCCGGCCAATTTCGACGCTTACCGACATTACTCGCGTAAATTCAAGGCTGCCGTGGCGAGCATTGCGCCAATCATCGAGGATCGCGGGATTGATGAAATTTATATTGACCTGAGCGCTATCCCGGAAGAAACGAAGGCCTTGGCGCGGCGCATCAAACACGCGGTTTTCGAAGCAACGGGGCTGACCTGTTCAATTGGCATCAGCCCAAACAAACTGCTTTCGAAAATCTGCTCCGAACTTGATAAACCGGATGGAATTACCGTCCTCGGCATGGAGGAAATCCCCGCGCGAATCTGGCCTTTAGCCGCCAAGAAGATCAACGGGATCGGACCCAAATCCTCAGAGAAGCTGGCTCGGCTCGGAATCAACAGCATCGGCGAACTGGCGGCCATGCCCGTCGAGTTTCTGGTGCAGCACTTTGGCCGTTCGACCGGAATCTGGCTGCACGAGGCGGCGCATGGCGTCGATGAGCGGCCACTCGTAACCGAATCGGAACCAAAGTCGATTAGCCGCGAAAGCACCTTTGAGCGCGATCTGCACGCCCGGTTGGACAGGGCAGAGCTGTCGAAAATTTTTACTTCGCTTTGCATGCGCGTGGCCGATGATCTCAAACGGAAGGGCTATGCCAGCCAGACAATCGGTATCAAGCTGCGCTATGCGGATTTTCGTGCTGTGACGCGGGATCTGACGATGCAGGTTCATGTAAATGACGGTAACCAGATCCGCAAAGCTGCCGGAGAGTGTCTAAAACGCATACCGCTGACTCAAAAAATTCGTTTGCTCGGCGTTCGGGCCAGTAGTTTGGTGCCGACTGTAGGTGAACAGGTGGAGATGGCTGGTATTCAGACAGAACTGCCGTTTTAGGAAGTATCTTCAGCATCGAGTTGCTTATTACCGTCCGCCGCGCGAGCCCCCCTTGTCCCAGCCATAACGTACCGTCCGTTGCCAACCGTTCTCCGCCTGACGCGCAGGATTTTGGACAGGTTGGCGTTTTTGCGGTGCCTTCTGCTTCGGGGCTGAAGGTGCTGGTGGCTTTTGCTTGATGCTCATGGGTGGAGTAGGATGATCTCAGGCGGGGTCATGTTAGACTTTCCCGCAATTCTATC
The DNA here is from genome assembly GCA_020047725.1 of Betaproteobacteria bacterium. Classification (GTDB taxonomy): domain Bacteria; phylum Pseudomonadota; class Gammaproteobacteria; order Burkholderiales; family Rhodocyclaceae; genus Propionivibrio. The sequence continues at coordinate 39 of JAIFNM010000079.1, read as the reverse complement.
GCTCCAGAGAAATTCATGTCCGGCAATACGATTGGTACT
>JAIFNM010000204.1 GCA_020047725.1 Betaproteobacteria bacterium | reverse complement strand
TATGCTGTGCGACGAGGATATTGTCGAGGACGCTCATTTCCTTGAACAGACGAATATTCTGGAAGGTGCGCGCCACACCCAAACGGGTAATGGCGTGTGGCTTCATGCCGATTATTTCCTTGCCCTCAAACTGAATACTTCCGGTGGTCGGTGTATAGACCCCGGTAATCAGATTAAAGGAAGTCGTCTTACCGGCGCCATTTGGCCCAATCAAGCCAACGATCTCGCCGGCCTGAACATCCATGTTAAGCGTGGTGACCGCAGCAAGACCGCCAAACAGCTTATTGACCTCAACCGTCTTTAACAGGGAACTCATTGCTTGCCCCCCTTCTCGCACCGGGCCCCGCGTCGTGGCAACAGACCGATGCTGGACAGAGCATCCCAGCTGAATTCAGACTTACCCATCAAGCCCTGCTGGCGGTAGATGACGACAACCATCAGCAAAGCCGAGAAGAAGACCATACGCAACCCAGGCACGCCGTTGGTCATCATGAACCCCAGATTTAACGGCCCGTCGAGGAAGCGCAGTGCTTCCATGGCGATGGTCACGACGATGGCCGCAACGACCGAACCCGTTATCGAACCGACCCCACCAAGCACGACGATCAGCAAGATATCGAAGGTTTTTAGAAAAATGAACTGTTTCGGATCGATGGTCGTCAGGTAATGCGCCAGGAGACCTCCGGCAATACCCGCCAGGAAGCTGGAGATGGTGAACGAGAGTACCTTCATGCCAAAAACATCGACGCCCATCGACTCGGCAGCAATCTCATTGTCGCGAATCGACTTGAATGCCCTGCCATAGCTCGATTTGATCAATAGAACCAGAAACAGCGTGATCACCACAGCCGAACCCCAAGCCCACCACATGGTTGTGAAGCGCGGCAAGCCTTTTAGTCCTAGAGCACCATTGGTCACAGTCGAAGCATTCGTAAGTATGACTCGGATGATTTCCGAAAACCCCAAGGTCGCGATGGCCAGATAATCGTCGCGCAAACGCAGGGAAATCACCCCCAGCAGCCAGCCAATAAACCCTGCAAGAAGGCCGGCAATCAGCAAGGAAGGCAAGAAGGGCAAATACACGCTGGACAGCCAGGGGGCAATTGGCTGAAGGACGTAATTGACTTCCTTCTGCTCGGGCGACATGGTGAGAATGGCGCAGGTATACGCCCCGACCGCCATAAAACCGGCGTGTCCAAGGCTGAACAGGCCGGTAAATCCGTTGATCAGGTTCAGGGACAAGGCCAGAATGATATTGATGGCGCAGAGCTTGAATATCTGCATGGTAAAGCGATCAAACATTCCGTCGAAGACGAAAAGAAGCGCTAAACCGAGAACCGCAGCACACAGAGTAAGCTTTGAATTACGGCTCATGCGTGGCTTATTGGATGTTGAAGTATTCATCAAACTTTCTCCCCCTGGTTCTTCCCAAGCAGACCGGTGGGCTTGACCAGCAAAACAACAATCAGCAGGACGAAGGCAAAGGCATCCTTATACCCGGTGAGTTCCGGCAGGAAGGCGACTGTCATCAGCTCGATTATGCCAAGCAACAATCCACCGAGTACCGCGCCCGCAATGCTGCCAATGCCGCCAATGACTGCGGCAATAAAGCACTTGAGGCCGGGCATGATTCCCATCAAGGGTTCTAGCCGGGGATACTTGAGTGCCCAAAGGATGCCACCAATGGCCGCCAGCGCACTGCCGATGGCGAAAGTGATCGAAACGATCCGATTTACATCAATGGCCATGAGGCGCGAGGCCTCAATATCGGTGGACACTGCGCGCATCGCCATACCGATCCGGGTTCGATGAACCATCCACAACAAGAAAGCCAGAATAATTGCCGTGACCACGGGAATGACCAGACTGACACTGGCAATGTGCACACCGCCCCAAACGAGGTTCCGCGCGAAAAACTCTGGAACTGGAAAAGCCTTGGGGCGTGCATCAAAAAGAACAATCGCCAGGTTTTCGATAAGAAACGACGCTCCGATGGCGCTAATCATGATCGAAATGCGCGGTGAATCACGCAAGGGCCGATAAGCCACCCGCTCGAGCCCGACACCAAAAACAGTCGTGAGCGCAATAGCCACAATGACGGCCATCCACCAGGGCATGAGGAAAGCACTGGCCCCATAGAAGGCGAGATAGCCGCCAACCATGAAAATGTCGCCGTGAGCGAAGTTAATCAGACGCAGGATGCCGTAGACCATCGTATAGCCGATGGCAATCAACGCATATAGGCTGCCCAGAGACAGCGCGTTGACGAATTGCTGTAGAAAAGTTTGAAAATCCATGGAGTTCCTTCTGGAACTGCAACAACTCCGCCTTTGATGATTAAAACGGAGTGAAATACGAGGATAGAAAAGTTAGGGCAGTTAAACAAAAATCCGAATGAGCCTGAAGCAAAAGCCAGAACTCATTCGGATCTTCAGAAACTGCGGTATTACCCTACGCAGAGACCTTTATCAGGGCTTCACGGTCGTCAGGAACACAAACTTGCCGTCTTTCACCGTCTTGAACACCGCATCCTTGTCGGCATTGCGCTCGGCATTGATGGTGATGGAGCCAGCCGAACCTTCAAAGTCCTTGGTCTGGGTCAGCGCATCGCGAATCTTCTGCGGTTCAGCCGATTTGGCACGGGTGATTGCATCCAGGATAACCATGTAGGCGTCGTAGCCCAAGGCCGAAACCGCTGCCGGCTCCTTTTTGAACTCCTCGCGGAATGCCTTCAGGAATACCTCAGAAGTCTTGTTGATCGGCACGTCATTAGCAAAGAAGGTCGAGAACGTTGCGCCTTCTACTGCTGCGCCACCGACTTCCAGGAATGTCGCGGCATCCCAAGTATCGCCACCGATGAATTGAGCCTTTATGCCAAGAGCGCGTGCCTGCTTGATGATCAGGGCTGACTCGGTGTAATTGCCAGGAGCGAAAATCGCATCGGGCTCAAACTGCTTGATATTGGTCAGCTGAGCCGAGAAGTCCTGGTCGCCCGTGTTGTAGTCAGAGGTTGCCACGATCGATTTTTCATCGCCCGAAAGCTTGACAAACTGATCGACGAAGAACTTGGCCAGACCGACGGAGTAGTCATTGGACACTTCGCGGATGATGGCGACCTTCCTGGCCTTCAGTACATTGAACGCATAGGCGGCACCCACCGTTCCCTGGAATGGATCGAGGAAACAGACACGGAAGTAGTATTCATTACCCTTGGTCACATTGGGGTTGGTCGCGGAAACGGCGACCGCTGGGATCTTGGCTTCGGCAAAAATTGGGCCACCGGACATCGACAGTGAACTGCCCCAAGAGCCGATAACGGCGTTAACTTTTTCCTTTTGTGCCAGTACCGTGGCAGCGTTAGCAGCTTCAACCTTGTCGGACTTGTTATCTACTGCAACCAATTGAATCTTCTTGCCAAGAATCGTCGGGTTCAGCTTGTGGGCCAGCTTGATGCCATCATATTCGTCGGCACCACCAGCACCATTGGCACCAGTAAGGGGCTCGAACACACCAATTTTAATGACGTCACTGTCGCCACCCGAACTGGAACAGGAAACAATCGAAACACCGGCCACCAGAGCTGCGGCGAGCGTCAGAGCAGACACAATCTTTTTCATGGAACCCCCTTTTAAGTTAATCGACCAATGCTACAGAGCGAATTTCCCACCGTCAAGAAAAATGCATTCGAATGCGAACTTGCTCAAGAATGGCGCCAACTCGGGCATCCATCCGTTCAGGCTGCGTGTACCTGTTTGCGCGAAGCAATCGCGATATGCAGCAGCATGTCATCGACCAGATTCTCCAGCCCAATGACCGGCTTCCAACCCCAGTCGTCGCGTGCATGAGAATCGTCCAGGCTTTGCGGCCAGCTGTCAGCGATGAGCTGTCGGTGATCCGGCCGATAGTCGATGCGAAAATCCGGCTGCCGTGCACGGATCATTCCGGCCAATTGACTGGGATTGAAGCTCATTCCCGCAACATTGTAGGAGGAGCGGATGCAGACCTGCTCGGAAGGGGCCTCCATCAACTCAATGGTGGCGCGAATGGCATCGGGCATGTAAATCATCGGCAAAGTGGTTTCCGGCCCAAGATAGCAAGGGTAGTGTTCGCCTCGGCAGGCGGCGTAAAAGATGGCGATGGCGTAATCGGTGGTACCTCCGCCGGGAGGCGACTTGTAACTGATGATGCCAGGGTAGCGAATACTACGCACATCAACGCCGTACTTGCTGAAGTAGTACTCGCACAGCCGCTCTCCGGCCTGCTTGCTGATACCGTAGATTGTTGTCGGGTCCATCACCGCCAATTGAGGCGTATCGACAGCAGGCGTGTTCGGACCAAAAGCGGCAATCGACGAAGGCCAGAAGACGCGCAGCGGCTTGCCCGCTGCCGTTCGCTCGCGGGCAATTTCGAGGATATTCAGCAGGCCGTTCATGTTCAGCGTCCAGGCGCGCAACGGCGCCTGTTCGCCGGTTACCGAGAGTAGAGCAGCGAGTTGGTAAACTTGGCTGATCCCGTACTCCTCGATCACTTGCATCAGTCGTTTGCTGTCAAGCACGTCGAGTGTTTCGTAGCAGCTCGCTCCGGCAGAGCTGCGCGCGCCGATATCGGCGGCAATCACGTTCTCAGCCCCATGTTTTTCTGCGAGCGCTTCGACCAGTTCGCAACCGATTTGTCCGTTAGCGCCAATTACCAGAATTCGTTCCATTTCTTTATCCTTTACTTGCCCAGCAGGTCCACCAATCCCAATTCACGCCCTGCCTGGGCGAAGGCGGCCAAAGCCGTATCCAGTTGTTCGCGGCTATGTGCCGCCGAGAGTTGCACGCGTACCCGAGCCTGCCCCATCGGTACCACTGGATAAAAAAATCCGGTGGCCAGCACTCCCAGTTCGTAAAGTCGACGAGCAAATTTTTGAGCAAGCGGGGCATCGAAAATCATCACCGGTACGACAGGATGCGTTCCCGGCTTGATGGTGAAACCAAGATCACGGATGGCAGCGCGGAAGTACGCAGTATTGGCGTGCAGCCGGTCGCGCAGTTCAGTTGAAACGGACAGGCGCCTAAGCACTTCCAGCGAAGTTCCAGCGATGGCCGGTGCGAGGCTGTTGGAGAAAAGATAGGGACGCGATTTCTGGCGCAGCATGTCGATCACTTCGCAACGAGCCGCAGTAAAACCACCCATAGCCCCGCCCAGTGCCTTGCCTAGCGTACCTGTAATGATGTCGATGCGCCCCATCACACCGTGATGCTCATGCGTACCACGCCCTGTGGCGCCCATGAAGCCTGACGCGTGGCATTCGTCAATCATCACCAGCGCGCCGTAGCGGTCAGCCAGATCGCAGATCTTGTCGAGTTGGGCAATCGTGCCATCCATCGAGAACACACCATCACTGACAATCACTTTGTGGCGTCTGTCCGAGGCGGCCTGCAACTGCAGCTCAAGATCGGCCATGTCGTTGTGCGCATAACGATAGCGTGCCGCTTTTGACAATCGGATTCCGTCGATGATCGAGGCATGGTTCAAGGCGTCCGAAATGATCGCATCGGATTCATCAAAGAGCGGCTCGAACACACCACCGTTGGCGTCGAATGCCGCCGCGTAGAGGATCGCGTCCTCCATGCCAAGGAATTCAGCAAGCGCTTTTTCAAGCTGCTTGTGCACCGTTTGCGTACCACAGATAAAACGCACAGAAGATAGGCCGTACCCGAATTGCTCAGTGGCAACAACGGCAGCCTTGACTACAGACTCGTCGCCAGACAAGCCAAGGTAGTTGTTGGCACACAGATTTATTAGCTCCCGCCCGTCGTCACACACGACCATGCTACCTTGGCGCGAAGCCAAGACACGCTCCTGCTTGAAAATCCCTTGTTCACGCAGGGTTTCGAGACTTTCCTGCAGACCTGTGTAAAAAGACTCTTTTTTTCCGTTTTTCGTCATGGTGTTTCTCACGAATTTGCTGTTATCTGGCCGAAGAAGACATCCTCTGTTAGCATAGTTGTTCATCTGCTTTATCGAATTCCACTATACAGAATATATTTTCGATATAATGGATAATAACCAGTCCTATTTAACTTTGCAAGCCTTCCTGTGAAAATTCCGAGCACCACACCAACCCCTCCCGAAGTAGGCGCGACTCTCCAGAAAATGCGGCTTGCAAGAGGCTTGACACTCGAAGACCTGTCGCGTGCCGCCGGCGTATCGAAATCGATGCTTTCGCAAATCGAACGCGAAAAGGCCAACCCGACCATTGCCGTCGCTTGGCGGCTGGCCAATGCGCTGGGCGTTAGCATTGCCGAACTGCTCACATCGGAACATCAGGAGACCGAAATAATCCGTGTGCTGGAGGCGCACGAGTTACCAACTCTTCCAGGCGACCACGCCGGTTACGTGCTGCGCATCCTCGGACCGATGGAACTGGCGGGCAAATTCGAGTGGTACGAGTTGACTCTAGCGCCGAACGGCGAACTCGCATCAAATCCGCACGATCCCGGCGCGACCGAACATCTCACTCTGCTTCATGGAACGATGGAGCTGGAAGTGGAGGGGGAAAAGAAGAAGCTGCGGACCGGTGCCACGGCCCGTTACCTAGCCGACCGCAACCACCGCATTCGGAACTCCGGCAAGTCCGAAGCAAAAGCCTTACTAGTGGTCATTCACCGCTAAAAAACTCTCCAACCAAAGGAGAGAACAACTCGCCGGGTTTATTTACGATTGCTGGAGATCACTCAACCGTCACTGATTTCGCCAGATTACGCGGCTTGTCCACATCTGTACCGCGCACAAGAGCAACGTGATAGGCCAGCAATTGCAAGGGCACAACGTGAATTAGCGGAGAAAGCTGCCCATAGTGTTCGGGCAGTTGCATGACATGCACTCCGTCAGATTCAAGCATTTCACTGTCGGCGTCTGCAAAAACGTACAACTCACCGCCGCGCGCGCGAACCTCCTGCAGATTGGATTTCAGCTTTTCAAGCAGGAGGTCGTTTGGAGCAACGGCGATTACCGGCATCTCCTTGTCGACCAGTGCCAACGGACCATGCTTGAGCTCTCCAGCAGGGTAGGCCTCGGCATGGATGTAGCTGATTTCCTTAAGCTTTAGAGCGCCTTCCATCGCGATTGGGTAATGCCTGCCGCGCCCAAGGAACAGTGCGTCCTGCTTCATGGCAAAACGCTCAGACCATTCACGAATCCCCGGCTCAAGCTCGAGCACTTTAGTGACCGCACTCGGGAGGTGGCGCAAGGCTTGCAATTCGGCTGCCTCGACCTGCTCGGACAGACGGCCACGCAACTTGGCAAATATCAGCGTCAGAAGGTAGAGCGCAGCAAGCTGTGTGGTAAACGCCTTGGTCGATGCCACTCCAATTTCTGGGCCGGCACGAGTGATGAAACGCAGCGAATTCTCGCGCACCAGTGAGGACTCGGGTACGTTACAGATGCACAGCGTACGTGTCATGCCGAGCGCCTTCGCGTGTTGTAGTGCGGCCAGCGTATCTGCCGTTTCACCCGACTGCGACAAAGTAACAACCAACGTCTTCGGATCGGGGACGGATTCGCGGTAACGGTATTCGCTTGCAACTTCAACGTTGCACGGAATGCCAGCAATCGCTTCGAGCCAATAACGAGCAACCAGTCCGGCGTGATAACTTGTGCCACAGGCAATGATCAGGACCTGCTGCACATCCTTGAGAATTTCTTCGGTATTAGCGCCAAAAAGACCGGGTTGAATACTACGTGCAGCACCGAGCATTTCAAGAGTGTTGGCAAGAGCCACGGGCTGCTCGAATATTTCCTTCTGCATATAGTGACGATACAGACCGAGTTCAACAGCATCCGCCGAAAGCAACGATTCGGTCTCGGCGCGCTCGACCGGTGTGCCATCAATACGAACCACTCGGTAGCTGTCGCGCATCAGTTCGGCACAATCACCATTTTCCAGATAAACGATACGGCGCGTCACCTGTAGCAAAGCAGATGCGTCGGAAGCGGCATAGTTCCCCTCGTCGGACAAGCCCAGCAACAGCGGTGATCCTTCTCGAGCGACAATCACGCGACTCGGATCTGTTTCGCGCAACACAGCAAGCGCATAAGCCCCTTGCAGTTGAAGAATCGCTGCACGCGTTGCCGCAAATAGATCCGACGTCCGTTTCAGTTCAGAGACGATGAGATGCGCCACCACCTCGGTATCGGTTTCCGACGTAAACTCATAGCCTTCTGCCTTGAGTCTTGAGCGCAAAGCCTCATGGTTTTCGATGATCCCATTATGAACAACAGCTAGCCCGCCCGAAATATGCGGGTGGGCATTACGCTCGCAGGGAACGCCGTGCGTCGCCCATCGTGTATGAGCAATTCCTGTATGCCCTGCCGCACCGGTCTGGTCAACTTGCGCAGACAGCTCGGATACCCGGCCGACGGCACGCAAGCGCTGCAAGCCGGTTTCATTAATCAGCGCAAGCCCAGCTGAGTCATAGCCCCGATATTCAAGCCTGCGCAGACCTTCAAGAAGGACTGGGACAATATTACGGCCAGCGACCGCAGCAACGATTCCACACATGGCTAACTCACTTTTTGGTTTTGACGGGCCGCTTCCAGCCCGTAATGGAGATCTGCTTTGCACGCGAAATAGTCAACGTGTCAGGCGGCGCATCCTTTGTCAGTGTTGTGCCTGCTCCGAGAGTTGCACCACGACCGACAGTAACCGGCGCGACGAGCTGGGTATCGGAGCCGATGAAAGCGTCGTCCTCGATGATCGTCTGAAACTTGTTAGCACCGTCGTAGTTACAGGTAATCGTACCAGCACCAACGTTGACCCGGCTACCGATGATGGCATCGCCAATATAGGCCAGGTGATTGATTTTAGAATGGGCTGCAATCCTGCTCTTCTTGACCTCGACGAAGTTGCCGATATGTACGTCCTCTGCCAGTTCGGTGCCCGGGCGCAAACGGGCAAACGGACCGATCATGCCGTCCGGCCCGACCACCGCATCTTCGATATGCGTGAATGCCGCAAGGCGCGTTCCAGCACCGATACAGGCGTTCTTAAGCACACAGTTCGGGCCTACCTCAACGGCTTCGTCGAGCACAACTTTTCCCTCGAACACGCAGTTGACGTCGATGTAGACGTCACGCCCACAGACCAATTCGCCACGCACATCGAGGCGCGCCGGATCTGCAAGACGAACGCCCTGCTCCATCAGTTGCTCGGCGTTGCTGCGCTGAGCGATGCGTTCAAGTTCAGCAAGCTGCACCTTGCTGTTGACGCCGAGGACCTCCCACTCGAATTTCGGGTTGGCGGTGCGAAGCGGCAAACCTGCCTCGACAGCCATACCGACAATATCGGTCAGGTAGTATTCTTTCTGCGCATTGTTGTTGGACAAACGGCCAAGCCATTCGCTAAGCCGCGCTGTTGGCATGGCCATGATCCCGGTGTTGATTTCATGAATACGGCGTTCTTCGACCGTGGAATCCTTCTCTTCGACAATACGAACGACCTGCCTTGCATCGTTGCGCACAATACGACCGTAACCACTCGGATCAGCCAATTCAACCGTGAGAATGGCCAGCGCATCCTGCGCTGCATGCAATAGCCGTTTCAGTGTTTCCGTCTGGATCAACGGAACGTCACCGTAAAGAATGAGCGTCGTTCCATTACCTTTCAAATATGGCAATGCCTGCTGCACAGCATGTCCTGTGCCAAGTTGCGGCTCTTGCAGAGCCCATGTCAGATCAGGGGCATCAAGAGTAGAACGCACGGCATCACCGCCGTGCCCATAGACCAGACAAAGGGTTTGTGGAGACAGGTGACGCGCGGTGTCGATAACGTGCGCTACCAGCGCTTTGCCGGCAACAGGATGCAAGACTTTGGGGAGGTTGGAATGCATGCGCTTTCCCTGCCCCGCAGCAAGAATGACAATATTCATATTAAATACCTGGTGGAACGGACTGGGGTTCAGCGATCTTCCTGTCCGGAGAGAATGTCGCCCAGCATCTGTTTACCTTTTGGCGAAACAAACCAGTGCAGGACATTCTTTTCGTTGATACGGGTTTCGATGATGCCAAGAGATTTGAGCACAGCCAATCGTGCGCTGACCAGATCACGCGCCAGCCCGGTTTTGTCCGTCAGCCCTACCAGATTGCCATAAACGTAACTCTCCTCGGCAAGCGCCCGAAGAATTTCAATGTCATTATACGACAACGACTCCTTGATGGCTTCGGTCTTGAAAGCGACCGGGACCTCGACCGTTGGCACGTGCTCTTCACGAACTGACGGATAAGACATATCCTGACGTTGTTGTTTGAGCTGGACCATCTCACGCTTCATCTGATCCATCTGATTAAGCAATTTGTTGGCCGCATTCTCGGTGACCCGGCGAGTAGCCACGACGTAGATCAGGCAAAATCCGGCGAAGACGAAAAGATCGACGGGGCGGGTTCTCGCGGCCTCAAGCAGGTTGCTGGAAATCATGTTGAGGAATAGTGGCACGGTCAACGCAGCGATCACGCCAAGGATTGTGTATTTTCCCCAGTCTCTGCGAGCACTTTCATTGTGCCGATCATTCAGAAAACAATTGGCGACACCACCAAGGATACCGGCAGCAATCATGATCAGCAAAATAAGCAGCATGTAGCTGTCCAAGCCACCAGACAACGCAGAGACCTGCAAGGATTTTTGCAATTCCGGATTCATCGTCCACTCCCTCTTCTTGGCAACCGCTACTATGCCATAGCCTTGCCCGAAGCCCAAGAAAAAACCCCGCTCTGAAGCGGGGTTTTTCAAACGAGAAAATCCCCCGCAATCAACGCGGCAAGGTACTTGTACCCATCAGGAACGCATCAACCTCTCTGGCACATTGACGGCCTTCGCGGATAGCCCAGACAACCAAAGACTGACCACGGCGTGTATCCCCTGCGGCAAACACCTTATCCGCGCTGGTGACATAACAGCCCGCACCATCCGTTGTTGCTTTGGCATTCCCGCGTGCATCCTTCTCAACACCGAATGCATCAAGCAAGCCACCAACTGGGCTCAAAAACCCCATGGCCAGAAAAACCAGATCGGCCGGGAAGGTCTTTTCGCTGCCGGCAATCTCGCTCATCTTGCCATCTTTCCAGTCCAGTTCGACGGTCGTCAGCGACTTGAGTGCACCTTTCTCGCCGCTAAACGCCTTGGTCGCTATGGCGAACCTGCGTTGCGTGTTACCTTCAAGATGCGACGATGAAGTGCGCATCTTGAGCGGCCAATATGGCCAAGTCAGCGGCCGATCTTCCTCTTCGGGAGGTTGCGGCATCAACTCGAACTGAGTGACTGAGGCTGCGCCGTGTCGATAACTGGTCCCAACGCAGTCTGACCCGGTATCTCCGCCCCCGATAACGACAACATGCTTGCCTTTTGCGTTGATCGGATTGGCTTTGCCGCCACTGACAAACTTATTCTGTGGAATCAGGAATTCCAGTGCCGCATAAACACCTTTCAACTCACGCCCAGGAATCATCAAGTCGCGCGGCACTTCCGAACCGGCGGCCAAAACCACTGCATCGAAATCGTTGTTGACCTGTTCAGCCGAAACGAATTCGGTTGCATCGTTGACTACGCACGTAGGAAGCACCTTGCATCCGACGACTACCTTGGTACGAAATACGACACCTTCAGCCTCCATCTGTTTTACGCGACGCTCAATCAAGGACTTGTCGAGCTTGAAGTCAGGTATTCCGTAGCCAAGCAGGCCCCCAGGGCGGGCGTTCTTCTCGAACACCGTTACGTCATGGCCGACTCGCGCCAGTTGTTGAGCAGCAGCCAAACCTGCCGGACCGGACCCGATAATGGCAACTTTCTTGCCAGTCTTGGTCTTAGACGGCTGGGGGACGATCCAGCCCATCTGCCAACCCTTATCGACGATGGCATGCTCAATCGACTTGATGCCTACCGATTCATTGTTGATATTAAGCGTACAAGCGGCCTCACAGGGCGCAGGACAAATACGACCAGTAAAGTCCGGGAAATTGTTGGTTGAATGAAGCACAGACAGCGCTTGTTCCCAGTTGCCACGGTAAACGAGGTCATTCCAGTCCGGAATGATGTTATTCACAGGGCAGCCGTTGGTACAAAACGGGACACCACAATCCATGCAGCGCGACCCCTGTACTCGCGTTTGCTCATCGTTGAGTGTCGCAACAAATTCACGATAATGCTTCAGGCGCGTCTCGACGGGCTCGTAAGCCTCTGCCAGACGTTGTCGCTCCATGAAGCCAGTAGGCTTTCCCATTTATACTGCCTCCAGTTGCTGATTCTCGGCCCGTTGTGCGGCCATTTCGGTGAGCGCGCGACGATATTCGTGCGGCATGACTTTGACAAAACGGGCACGATAGCCCGCCCAGTCATCAAGTATGCGGCCGGCCGTCAGGCTACCCGTATATTTGGCGTGTTTATCGATCAAGCCCTTGAGCAGCATCTCATCCGCAACCCCAAGGTGATGAACATCAACCTTGCCATGGCTTTCCAACTCGTCCCCGGCACCACTGCCCTTGCGTGCAGCAATCTCTTCTTCGA
>JAIFNM010000239.1 GCA_020047725.1 Betaproteobacteria bacterium | reverse complement strand
TTTATCGGTTACGGCACATCTGAGGCAACCGGTTTAACGCTAAATAAATTTTTCTACCCAAGCGAGTTAAGTTTGTTTGGGGCAGGCTTCACTACGACTGTTCCATGGACGGGAACCTATGGTCAAAAAACAGCCGCCCAGTTGAAGGATCTTAGTGCGACCGGTGTTGATTTCACATCGGGCAAATGGGGCGTTTTTAATGAGGGATATCCCTACTTGGTTGACAACGCCCCCGCCTTCCCGGTCACCATCACCGTCGATGCGCTGTCCAAGATGTACGGCGATGGCACCAACCCTTCACTAGCCGGCCAATACAGTCTGTCTGGCTGCACCGGATGCATCACGCTGGATTGGGGGACCTTGCTCACCGCCACCACCGCTGCGACCACCTATGCCTACTCCACCGCTAACCTGTTGGCGCTGACCTACGCATCAGGTACCAATGCAAGTAGCTACACCTTGAGTTGGGGGGCAGGCAGTTTCACGGTCAACAAAATCCCCGTGACATTGACCGGCACCAAGACCTACGACGGCAACGCCACGACTTCGGGCGCAAGCCTGTCGGTTACCAATGCGGTCAATAGCGAAACCGTTACCGTCACCAACAGCGGCACAGCAGCGATTGCCTCGCGCAATGTGGGTAGCCAGGCGCTGAGCGATTTCACTGGGTTGTCACTTTCCAGCACCAATTACACGCTCACCGGGGCCAGCGGTTCGACCACGGTAAGCGCCCGACCGCTCACCATTTCCACAAGCAACGTCACCAAGACCTACGACGGCTTGCTAACCGCTAGCGGCGCGGCGATTGCCAGTGGAGGAACCTCGTTGGGCACCAGCGACACGCTGACTGGTGGCAGCTTTGCCTTTGTCAACAAGGATGCCAGTACCGGCGACAAGGTCGTCACCGTGAGCGGCGTCACAGTGAACGACGGCAATGGTGGCAACAATTACAGTTTTAGTGGCTACACCAACAACACCACCAGCACGATCAACAAAGCAACTCTGACGGTGACCGGCAGCAAGGTGTATGGCGGCTCGGCCAGCATGTTGAACTATCTGACGCTGGGTGGCTTCGTCGGCCTGGAGACGGTCGGCTACAGCGCCGCCACAGCGGCCAGTTCGCACGTTGGCGGGCCGGATGGCAACGTCAGCACGAGCGACAACTACGTCAATAGCATCACGCTCATAGCAGGCAACAATGGCGGCGCCCCGATCAACTACCAGATTCCCACCAGCTACAACGCCACTAACAACGCGGCAACCATCAGCGCCGCCCCGCTGACGACAACGCTCACCAACAGCGCGGTCACCAAGGTGTACGACGGCAACACTACGACGGCCATCACACCGACCTACAGCTTCAGTGGATTTGTTACTGGCGACACCGCAGCAACGCTAACCAGCAGCACTGCGTTCAACGACAAGGATGTGGCCGACGCCAACAAGGTTACTGTTTCAGGAGTGGCGATCTCCACCATTACCGGCAGTAATTCCTCGGCAGCAAGCGATTACAGCCTGAGTGCGACGTCGTTCGATGTGGCGGCCACCATCACGCGTAAAGACGTGTCGGTCACTTCGCTCAACGTGACCGACAAGGTGTACGACGGCACCACCAATGCCAGCAGCGTGCAGAGCACGGTGCTTTCAGGTGTGGTGGCGGGTGACTCAGCTAACGTGAACACCAGCGGCACGCTGGCTGCGTTCGGTGCCAAGGATGTTGGCGCCTACAGCGTCTCGGTCACCGGTCTGGCGCTCACCGGCAGCGAGGCCAACAATTACAACCTCACCGGCGGCACCACGGCGACTGACGCCAGCGTGGCGATCACCGCCAAGCCGCTCACACTGACCGCCAGCAAGACCTACGACGGCACCACCGGCCTGACCGGCTTCTTCACACCCAGTGGCTTCGTCGGCCTGGAAACACTCAATGTCACCAGTGCCACGGCAAATAACGCGCATGTGGCGGCCAATGGCAGCAATTACATCAGTGCCATCACCCTCGCCAACGGCAGCAACGGTGGCCTAACGACCAATTACAGCCTGCCCGCCTACAGCTATCACGCCACCAACAATGCCGTCACCATTAACGCCGCCACGTTGACGCCAACGCTCACCAACACCGGTGTCACCCGTGGCTACGACGGCAGCACCACGAGCACCTTCACGCCCACCTGGAGCTTTGCCGGTTTTGTGAGCGGCGATACGGCGGCCACGCTGGGCTACACCGGGCGCAACTACAACACCAAGGACGTGCTGACGGCAAACACGATTACCGTCGCGGGGCTTTCCATCTTGGGCATCACCGGCAGCAACACGTCGGCCACCACCGATTACGCGCTCGACGCCACCAGCAAGACGGTAGCCGGTGTCATCACGGCCAAGTCACTGACCGTGAGCGGCCTCGCCGCCGATAACAAGACCTATAACGCGCTGACCGATGTAACCATGAGCAACTGGGGCAGCGTGAGCCCCGGCGTGAACACCGAAACACTGGTGCTCAACCACGGCACCGCCAGCTTTGCCGACAAGACCAAGGCCGACGGCAAGACGGTGACAGCCATCGGCTACAGCCTGGCCGACGGCACCAACCTCGGGGTGGCCAGCAATTACAGCCTGAGCTCAACCAGCAGCACCACTACCGCCAACATTGCCGCCAAGACCATCACGCTTGCGGGCGGCAGCGGTGTGACTAAAACCTACGATGGCCGCACCAGTATGGCGGTGGGCACCAATGGTTATGCCAGCCTGGTCGGCGTGGAGTCGGGCGATACGGTCAACGTCACCGGCGCACCGGTTTATAACGCGGCGGATGTCGCCAGTGCCAGCACCATCCTGATCGGTTCGGTAGGCATCGGCGGCGGCGATGCCGGCAACTACACCATGACCTGGAGCAACGGCACCGGCAGCATCAACCGCGCTCCGCTGAGTATTACAGCCAATGCCGACGCCAAGTTTGTCACACAGGGGGATGCCGGTACCTACAACGGGGTTTCCTACAATGGTCTCGTTAATGGCGAAACCACTGCAACGCTGAATATCGCCGGCTTACTCTACACCCGCACCAACGCGGCAACCAACAGCCAAGGCACCTACACGGGCGTGATCGTGCCTTCAGGCGTCACGGCGGCGAACTACAGCATCAACTATGTGAACGGCAATTACACCATCGTGCCGTCGGATCGCCTGCTGGTTCGTACTACCAACATTGCCGATGCCATCTACGGCACGGGGTCGACCTTCAGCATCACCAGCGCCAAATACTGGAACCCGGCCGCCAATGGCGGTACGGGGGGCGAGGTGAATCTGGCCGGCATCACCGCCAACGGCAGCAACAACTTCACGGTCAATGACGGTGCCGGCGGCAGCGCCGTTTTCACCCTCGGCCCGGTATCGCCGCAGACCAGCACCAACGGCGCGCTCAAGGCCGGCAGCTATAGCATCGGCGCCAGCAGCGTGACCGAGACCAGCACCAACTTCAACAACACTCTAGTGGTGGTGGGGGCGCTGACGGTGAACCAGAAGAGCCTGACCGCCACCGCTGCCGGCGTATCCAAGACTTACGATGGCAACACGGCTATGACCAACGTCAGCCTCGGCCTCACCGGGCTGCTGGCCAACGACGTGGTGGGCGTGACGGGTAATGGTAATTTCAACGACAAGAATTTCGGCGCGGGAAAGAGATACACCATCAGTTCGCTCACCCTCGCCAGCACCGATGCCGCGAACTACTACCTCTCGGGCGGTGATTCGCTCAGTGGTAACGACGGCGCCATCGCCAAAAAGACGGTGAGCCTTGCGGCGAACAAAACCTACGACGGCAGTACGGCACTGGGCGCCAGCACGGTAACCATCAGCGGACTGATCGGCAGCGAAACGCTGGGTTACTCGGCCGCCACGGCCAACAGCAAGGATGTCTTGACGGCCAGCTACGTGAACGCGCTGACCTTGGTCGACGGCACCAACGGCGGCCTGGCAGCGAATTACCAGACCCCCAGCCTGGCGGCAGCCGGCGCCGGCAACAGCGCAACGATTACCCGCAAGGCCCTGACCATGAGCGGGCAATCGGCGCAGAACAAAACCTTCGACGGACTGACAGCGGCATTGACCAGCCTCGGTGCCGTGACCGGACTGGTCGGCAGTGAAACTTTAAATGTGAGTGGCACGGGCAACTTTGCCGATGCTAATGTTGGTGTTGGCAAGACAGTCAATATTGTGTTGGCGCTAGCTAACGGGGCAAACGGCGGGCTGGCGAGCAACTATTCGATCAGCGACGCGACGGCCACGGCCAATATCAATCCGCAACCGACAACAGTTCCCCCGCCGCCACCATCCGTACCAACGATCCCAACGCCTCCGCGAGACGTACCAAAACCGCCCCCACCACTTGAGCCGCCGAGCGATCCGACAGGCACACCAGAACCAAGCGGCGATCCGACCGGTACGCCTTCGCCGAGTGGAGATCCGACAGGCATACCCGCTCCAAGCGGTGATCCGACAGGCATACCCGCTCCAAGCGGTGATCCGACTGGTACGCCGGCACCGAGCGGTGACCCAACCGGAACACCTGTACCAAGCGGTGATCCGACAGGCACACCTGCACCAGGTGGTGATCCGACCGAAACACCCGCGCCAAGCGGTGACCCGACTGGCACACCTGCACCAGGAGGTGATCCAACCGGAACGCCCGCCTCGAGTGGCGACCTGACAGGCACGCCTGCACCAGGTGGTGATCCGACCGGAACGTCCGCCCCGAGTGGTGACCCGACTGGCACACCTGCACCAGGAGGTGACCCAACCGGAACGCCCGCCCCGAGTGGCGACCTGACAGGCACGCCTGCACCAGGTGGTGATCCGACCGGAACGTCCGCCCCGAGTGGCGACCCGACAGGCACACCTGCACCAGGTGGTGATCCGACCGGTACACCCGCGCCAAGCGGTGACCCGACTGGCACACCTGCACCAGGTGGTGACCCAACCGGAACGCCTTCGCCGAGCGGTGACCCAACCGGAACACCTGCCGCGGGTGGTGACCCAATTCCAGTCACATTAACCACAGGCACGGAAATTCCACTCGCCGGCGTTGTGGCCGACCAGGGGGCGGCATCTGGCAGCAGTTCGTTGGTAAGTGGCGGCAAAAGCAATGGCTTCATCAGCGTGCGTTCATTCGGTGCTACCGCAGTGCCCGCGGAATCGCTATTTAGCTTCACGTTACCGAAGGACACCTTCAAGCATGCTGACCCGAAGGCCAAGGTGTTGCTGGAGGCGCGCCTGGTGGGCGGCAAGCCGCTTCCGGCATGGTTGAGATTCGATCCCGGCACAGGCCGTTTCACTGGCAAGGCGCCGCAAGGAGTGCAGCAGATCGAAATCATCTTGATCGCACACGACAATAGCGGCAGTGAAGCTTCGACCAAGATCGTTTTGCGGTTCGGTAGTGTGAGGAAGGGGCAATAGAGGGATGACCCCCAAAGACTAATGCTCGCCCAGTCTTCGTTTGATTGTAATTCTCAGGTCGACGGGAGCCGCGCAAGGGGACCGCATTAATTCCCTCCCCTTTGCCCCGAAGGAAACACCCTTGGGGTGCAAGGGGAGGCCAGGGTGGGGATGGGGCAAGTTGTTGAATTTATTAGCCACCGCGTTCCCCCATCCCCCTCCCAGCCTTCCCCTTGAAGGGGGAGGAGAAGTCGGAGCCGATTTGTGTGCATAGATTAGCCTTGAAGGGAAAGGGGAAGAACGGCAGCATCTGAGTAGTTACGCCCAGCCTTCGTCTGATTGCCGTTTGTCTGAAAATCAGGCGGTTCCCTCTGAGCCGGCCGTCAATTCGGTACATCCACCGGAGAATCCGAAACCGTGCCTTATACATTGCCTTGCAATGCTCATGGGTAGGCGTTCTGCAACATATAGCCATGAAGAATGACGTGTTTATTGGCTTGCAGAGGCGCTATGTTGCAGATCGCCATTTCATGCGGGTTCCAGGTCGTCCTCTGCTTCAACCTTTGCCAGAAACAATTCGGCTTCGGCTAATTGAGTCTCGCTGAATACCCGGATGCCAGCCTTGATGAGTCGGGCCGCAGTGACTCCGGGAGCGGGGATGCGTACGCTGGTAAAACTGCCGTCGTTGGTGAAGTTGCTGCCGCATGACGGGCTGCCTTCTTTCAGGATGGCCAGGCGAATGCTGTGTTGCCGGGCGACCTCGGCTACTCGTTCGGCCCCGGCGACAAATTGGCGAGTGACATCGCTTCCCGTCTTCTCGAAAACCCGAGCAGTGCCTGCGAGAACACCGTTGCCACCCGTGGCATCGCTGATTTCCGCTGGTGGGCGTCGCGCCGGCAAGCCTGCATCGACTTCGGGGCACACCGCGATGACGCGGCCGTCCTGAATCCAGCGTTGAAGAATTTCCGAGTTGCTGGCGACGTCCGCGCCGTTGTAGCGGACGGGAACGCCCAGCAGGCATGCGCTGATCAGGATTGTTTGCACGTGGTCAATGTCACCTGTTGTCGTCGGAAACGCAATCTCAGCCAAGAACTTTGGGGTCGACGTTGATGCGCAATCCCCCCCAGTGCTTGCCGTTGACCATGATCGGGGTGCCGATTTCAGTCAGGATGCGGCCGGTTCCCGCCTGAATGTAAGTTTGCGCTATGAAAGGGGCCACGTTTTGCGCTGAACGAAGACCAACCGGGTCATTGAAAATACGCTTGTGCCGGCTGAAGGCCGTGTCCTGTTCCGGGTTGCCAGTCTGGATCGAAAACTTGCGGCAATGTGTTGGCGCATAGCCCTTGGTGTCAACGGCAATCAGGGAGACAGCGCCCGGAAGATTAGTGAGAATGTCCTCGTAGATGCCCTGAAATTCGTTTTCTACCAGTTTGTCGTAGACCGTTTCGTACTTTGCCGGGGTGATATTGGGAATCTGGCGGTAGTTCTGGTCGAACACATTGACGCCGCGGTCGGCTTGGTGCCGAAGGGTTTCCTGTACCTGATCACGGTAGAGATAGCACTGGTTGAGAATGCTTTCGAACTTTCCACTTCCGAGTTTGAAACGGGCGCCGGAAGCCAGAATTTCCTCGGTGAAATCATTCAGTGCATTGGAACACGCCAGCGATATTCGCATACGCTCACCGAGGTTGCGACTAAGGGCATCGATTTCCTGTGCCCGGCCTAGAATTCCCCGATTGGCGGCCTCTAACTGGTTCATTGACGTCGCGATGCCATGCAGCTCATCGGTTGTAGTACCAAAATTTTCGACCATGCCAGTGAAGCTGATGGAAGCACGCTCGACTGCTGCGCGGGCATTTTCGGTATCCGAGCTGACCTGGCACGTAACATCCAGCGTATTGTCAGCCAGCTTGGTCATTTCGCGCGTGCTGTCGGTGATGGTACTGGCGGCGGTCTTGGTGCGTTCGGCCAGTTTTCGAACTTCATCGGCAACGACGGCAAAGCCTCGCCCCTGTTCTCCAGCGCGCGCAGCCTCGATTGCCGCGTTGAGCGCCAGCAGGTTAGTCTGGTCCGAGATGTCTTGAATCAGCTGGATGATCCGGTTAATTTCGTGCGAGTGTTTTGATAGTGATTCGACCGTGACGCGGAACGACTGCTGTCGATCATTAATGGTGGCGATGCTTTTGACCAGCGTATTGAGTTCGGTTTCGGATTGTCGAGCACTGTCCAAGTGCTGGCTGGCCATCTGGTTCAGTGCTGTGGCTCGCTGGGCGACATTGATTGCAGTATCGGTGACCTCTGCACACGAGGTACTGATTTCGCGGGCCAGAGATTCCTGCGATTGAGCTCCGGCGGCGGCCGTATTCAGGTGTTGCTTGAGCTGGACTGACTCGGATGCGATCAATACGGTCTGGCTGCGAATCATGTCGATCAGCTTTCGCAGATTGGCCATCAGTGCATTGTAATTTCGGTTGATGCTGCCGAACGACGAGACGTTCTGAACGACAGCATCCGAGGATAGGTCGCCATCACCAGAGGCCGCCTTCTCGAGAATCTGGTCGATGTCGACCAGAGGCGAAAGGATTACGCGTTTGAAGTACAGGGCGCCTCCAGCCAAAGCGAGCACACCGAAAGCAATCATGGTCAATGCGATGGCGAGTCCGGGAGGAGTCGAACTGTCCGCTGTCAATAAATGGAAGGCCAGCGGCAACGCCATGGCAACGGTAACCATGGCAATGAACCCAATAAGCAGCGGCATCAAACTGATTGAAGAGGAATGGTCCGAATTGACGGAATTTTTCATATTTTCGCCTGTATGTTGTTTTGCCTGAACTTTATCTAGCCAGATCAATAGTCACACTACATACAACCTGAAGCAACAAAACGAATCCCAATAAAAAGCCAGATCGGCTGATCTGGCTTTCGGGGGGCGTGTAAGCGGATTACTTGGCGATTCCGCCCGGGTAGCACAGTCCGCCGGTGATTTCGAGCGTGGTAGCGTTGATCGCCTCGTTCTCGACGCATTGGCCGATCAGGCGGGCGATTTCGTCGGGTTCGACGAGACGGCCGAGATGCACGTCGGCGAGGATGGCTTTCAGCGCCTCCTGATTCATCCCGGTGAGCATCGGCGTTGCCGTGTAGCCGGGGGCGATACCGACGCAGCGGATGTTGCGGATGCCGCGCAGCAGGAATTCGCCGACGACGATCTTGGGCAGCAACGCATCGGCGACCTTGGCCGACGAGTAGTTGAGCTGGCCGACCTGGCCGACCTTGTTGACCGAGGAAATGCAGACCAGCAGACCCGGCCAGCCGCCGTTGACCATGGCTTCAGCGCCATCGCGGACGGTCAGGAAAGTGCCGGTGAGGTTGGTGTCGATGACTGGCTGCCACTTGTCGAGCCCCATCTTGCGGGCCACCTTGCCGGTCTCCTTGTCCAGCGAGAGCATGGTGCCGTCGCGGATGATGCCGGCGCAGGAGACGACGATGTTGACCTTGCCGAACGCAGCGATGGTGGCCTGGTAGAAACGGGCCGTTTCTGCTTCGCTGGTGACGTTGGCCTGGACGCCGATGACTTCGCCGCCCATTTCCTTGATTTCCTTGACCACGCGGTCAATGTTCTTCTGCGCCATATCGACGATGGCCACTTTGGCGCCGTTGCGCACGAAATACTTGGCGACGGCTTCACCGATCCCGTTACCGCCACCGGTAATGACGGCTACGCTTCCTTTGATTTCCATGATGTTTGTCCTTGATTGAATGCAGCGTTAGAGCTGTTTGGGAGAAGAGGAACTGTCCTTGTCCCAGTAGATGAAGTTGGGATGCGTCACGTCCGGGCCGACGATCTTGAGGTCGCCGATCAGGTTGGCGTGCGCCACATCCGGGCCGACGATCTTGATGCCGACCGGGAACATCGAGCACACCAGCGCGCGAGCGCGTGCCTCGATCTCGCTCTCCGGCAGGTCGGCGAACAAGCCGGCGGCGACATAGGCCGATTTGCCATCCGCCGTCCGGCAGGAAATGTCCCAGCGGCCCTGCGCCTTCTCGACCGAAAAATGCATGTCGTTGTAGGTAAAGGTTTTCATGTTTTTTCCTTTGCAGACATTCGGCTTACTTCGGGGCTTTCAGTACGGTGATGCAGTTCGTCACTGCCGAACCGCCAACGTTGAAAACGACGCCGACATCGGCCTTGCGCGCCGGGACGCCAATCGCTTCGCCGATCAGTTGCTTGTACACCAGCGCGTGCATCGAAGCGCCGGTCGCGCCGACCGGGTGGCCTTTCGACTTGAGGCCGCCGGACAGGTTGATCGCCACTTTGTCGTCACGCGTGAAGCGGCCGTCGAGGTAGTCGAAACCGGCACGTCCGTCATCCGAGAGACCAAGTGCTTCAGTGGAAAGAATCATGTTGATGGTGAAGCAGTCATGGACTTCGGCGATGTCGATGTCGGCAGCGGTAATGCCGGCTTCGCGGTAAGCCTTGGCGGCGGCATCCTTGCCGGCCATCAGTTCGTGCATGTTTGGGCGGACATTTTCTGCCAAGCGCTCGGCCGAGTGGCCGATGCCGGCGATCTCGACCGCACGGCTCCGGTTGCTGACCATGCTGCTCTGGGTGACGACCAGTGCGGCCGCGCCATCGGTGACCAGCGAGCAATCATGCAGGCGCAGGGGCGGGGCTATCATCATGTTCTTGCACTTGCCCTTGGCATCAAGCTCATTGAGTTTCATGATGTCTTCGATGGTGGCCGGTCCGTTCCGGACATGCGCCAGCGGGTTCTCGGCACCGTTCTTGTAGCACAGCGCGCCAGCTGTCCACAGCATTCTTTCCAGATCCTCGTTGGAAATGCCGTACTGCTTCTGGTAGCCCTTGGCGTAGGCGGCGAACAGCATCGGGAACGACCAGCCTTTCGAGCCCTCGCTCGGCCAGTGCGACGAGCAGGCCAGCACGTGGGTCATCTGCGGTGTCGGCAGCAGATTCATTTTCTCAACACCAATCACCAGCACGTTCCTGTAACGGTTGGCTTCGAGGGCGTAGATGGCGTCGTAGAGGGCGACCGATGAGGAGGCGCAGGCACACTCGCAACGGGTCATCGGTTTGAAGCGCAGCGCCGGGTCGATTTCGGCGGCCAGTGGCGCGACGTGTTCCTGGTTGATGAAGGTTCCCGGCGAGCAGGAGCCGACATAGACGGCATCGATGGCCGTGGCGTCGAGCCCCGAATCGGCAATGGCGCCGCGTCCGGCTTCGATCAGCAGGTCGTAGTAGCTCTTGGTGTCGGTGATCAGTCCGGTGGCTTTGTCCTTCTTGACGAAGGCGCCGAATTGGGTGTTGTAGGCACCGATGATGCTTGTTTTGGACATGTTATTTCCTCATGAGAACGATAAATATCGAAATTCTTTTATGTGGCATCAATGGTGGCGTCGTCGATGTCAAACTTCGACTGCTTGAGCCAGCATGTCTTCACGCAAGCCCATCGGTTCGTCGCGGAAGATGCGTGCGTCCATTGTTTTCAACGTTGGGCTGATGGCTGGACGGAATGCCATCAAGCCAAGAATGTCGCGTTCCAGATCGATGCCTGGGGCTATTTCGATCAGTTCCAGTCCGCTTTCGATCAACCGGAAAACGCAGCGCTCGGTGATGTAGAGCACGGTCTGTTTATTCCTGAACGCATATTCGCCGCTGAACGTGCGGTGTTCGACCTGTGGAACAAACTTCGCCGTTTCGCCCTCGCTGAGAATTTTCAGGGCGCCGTCGACGACCGTGACGTTGAGCTTTCCGGCCGTGAAGGTGCCGACAAAAACCACCTTTTTCGCCGTCTGGCTGATGTTGATGAAGCCGCCGGCACCGGCCAGGCGCGGTCCGAATTTGCTGACGTTGAGGTTGCCTTGGGCGTCGGCTTGCGCCAGTCCAAGGAAGGTAATGTCCAGGCCACCACCATCATAGAAATCAAACTGCGTGGGTTGGTCGATGATGGCTTCGGCGTTGGTTGCTGCGCCGAAGCTCAAACCCATGGCCGGAACGCCACCGATCACGCCGGGTTCGGCAGTAAGCGTCATCAGGTCAATGACACCTTCTTCGGCGGCCACACTGGAGACGCCCTCGGGCATGCCGATGCCAAGGTTAACGATGCTCTCGGGCTTCAACTCGAAGGCTGCTCGGCGAGCAATGATCTTGCGTTCTGAAAGTTCCATCGCCGGAATCGACGACATGGGGACCTTGATTTCGCCGGCAAAGGCCGGGCTATAAAGCTCGCTGAATGTCTGCATGTGGTATTCGGGCTTCTCGGCGACCACGACGCAATCGACCAGAATGCCGGGAATCTTGACTTGGCGCGGATTGAGCGAACCGCGCTCGGCGATGCGTTCGACCTGAACGATGACGATGCCGCCCGAGTTGTGCGCCGCCATGGCGATGGCGTTGGCTTCCAGCGTCAACGCTTCCTTCTCCATGGTGATATTGCCATCCGGGTCGGCCGTGGTGCCGCGAATGATGCCGACGTTGATCGGGAAGGTCTTGTAGAACAGGTATTCCTCGCCGTCGATGGGCATCAGCCGTACCACGTCCTTGGTGGTGACGCTGTTCAGCTTGCCGCCGCCGAAGCGCGGATCGACGAAAGTGCCCAGGCCGACGCGCGAAAGCAAGCCGGGTTTGCCTGCGGCAATGTCACGAAACAGGTGCGAGATGATGCCCTGGGGCAGGTTGTAGGCCTCGATACGGTCGGTTACGGCCAGTTTTTGCAGTTTGGGCGCCAGACCCCAGTGACCGCCAATAACCCGGCCTACCAGTCCCTCATGGCCAAGGTGATTGAGGCCGCGTTCCTTGCCGTCGCCCTGCCCGGCCGCGTAGGTGAGCGTCAGGTTGCGCGGGCTGCCGGCGGGGGAAAGCGGGTCCTCGCCGAGAAAACGCTTTTCAAGCGCAACCGCGATGTTTTCGGCAAAGCCAATGCCTACGAAACCGCCGGTAGCGAGTGTGTCGCCGTCGCGGATCAGGCGCACAGCCTCTGCCGCACTGACGATCTTGCTGCGCTTGCGTGATGCCTGCGGCGTTTGAGCGATCAGGGTCATGGAATTTCCTCGGAATGATTGACGATGCTCAGCCGAGCGTTGCGGCCGAGCGGCTGAGCATCGGTATGGACGCTCAGCCGGGGGGAGGGTCAGACGACGCCGAGCGTTCCGAGAACGATGGCGACAAC
>JAIFNM010000230.1 GCA_020047725.1 Betaproteobacteria bacterium | reverse complement strand
GTATCCATATCCAACCTCCGGCACATTTCAGACTTTCTCGGTTAATCAGCCCTGTGATCGATTCGCGTGTGCGTTCTGTCTTTCTGTCGCTATCGACAGTCAGGCGGTCGCGGGTCTTTGCTATGGCATCATCAATACGAAGCGCGATACAGCCATCGGGCACTTCTTTTGGTGCTCCTTCCGGGCGTTGCGCCCCTGTCTCTTCCAGAAGTTCCCGCAGGGCGTCAAAGATGATTTTTTGATTTCCTCCGGCTGGAAGGATGGCCCGTTGAGTTGCCTTCCCCTTGTCTTTCTCTGGAACAATCACGCAACTCGTTATTGATTCGCCATCCCCGTCGGTTCCGATCTCAACTACGCCGAGGCTGAACGGGCGGGCCTGTCCTTCCTCGCCGTCCTTTGCTTTGAACACCTTCCATGCTCGCCGGTCGACGCTGCGTGAGACTTCCACGGCAGCATCTAGCGCAGCGTGCAGGCTTGAATGTCCACGCAGGCCCTTGCTTGCATCCTTGCCGGTGTGATGAACCAGCAGCACCAGCCCGCCCAATTCGGCCTGTATCGCCTTCGCAGCCCCGATTACTTCGCCCATGCTTTTACTGTCGTTCTCATCCATGCCGGGCGCGGCGCGGTTTAGCGTATCGAGGCACAGCACGCCACCAAACCAGCCAGCCGCTTGAATGGCTTGCACTAGGTCGGCGCGGTCATTGTCCAGACGAATATCAAGCGATTGCAGCAGGAACCGGAACTCATCAGGCAATGCGCCGTTCTTCACTTGGTACGCCTGAATCCGTTGCGAGATTCCCGCCTCTCCCTCAAGTGCAACGTACAGCACAGGCGCAGACTTCACCCGGCAACCGAACCACTCGCCACCACCTGCCACCGTCGCCAGCAGGTCGAGGGATAGAAACGATTTTCCTGAACCAGATGGGCCAAAAATTGCGCCGATGCCTTCGGTCGGCAGCACACCCCGAACCAGCCATTGCACAGGCGGCAGCTTCGCAAGTTCGGCAGGCGTCAGCAGCTTGAACCGTTGTGCTTGCTCCTTGATTTGCTCCAGAAGGGCGGCAACTGCTTTTAGCCCGTGCGCCTTGTGATGGTCGTTCAGGTCGTAATTGTTCGGGCTTCCCTTCGGCATTTCAACCCATGCGCCCCGAATATCTCGGGCAATGGCGGCGGCTTGTGATTCCTTCCCGGCGTCAGCCACCAGAACCAGCGCGGCGGCTTTGTGGCGCTCACGCAGGGCCTTGGCGATACCTGCTATCCTGCCCACACCGAAACACACCACAGCGGGCGCGGTAGTGGCTTGGTGGGCGCTCCACGCTTGGCCGATTCCTTCGCAGATATAAATCGGCTTGTCATGGCGAATTGAACCGCCAATTATCAGACAGCCATCAGCAGGCAGTTTGCAGCCGGGTAGAAAGACCTTTTTGCCATCCGTCCCGGTCAAGATGAATTGCAGGCTCGCTAATTCTCCGGCCAGAGTGTGGCATGGCAAAACAAGCGCTCCGTCGCATGATTTTCCATCAATGGTTAGTGAGCCGGAATAGACGCGCAGGCCATTGGGAGTGCCCGACTTCTTGCCGATGTATTCATGCGACGTATCAGCAGGATTGCAAGCGTTGGGGGCGGGCTTTTTCCATTTAGGAAGCCCTCACTTGAACATCAGGAAAAGCCAATCGCCCATTTGCCAACTTGAGCGGGCGTACTCCAAAATAACTACCTGTGCGGCAAATGCGAGCGCGTACAGATAAATCAGGGGGGGTTTTGTAGTATCCATTCTGCTTGATTCCTTGGTTGGAACCTTGCCACTACAGGGCGTAGCGGCTTCGGCAAAACGAATACTATTGATGCGGATTGTTCTATCTACTGCGCAGGGCGCTTACCATCCGGCATCCTCCGCTAGCCTCCATTACTCTCCATTTTTAGTCGTTTATCAAGGCGCTTTCTCAGTGCGTCCCTTGTGAGCTTTACGCTACTTCCATCGGCCTTAACAGTTTCGTTGTTGTCGTTTGTGTAGCAGAGTGCCGAGCCTTCAATTTCCCCCGTAAACGGTAGTTCGCCTTTTATAGCAAGTTCTTTTAGTTGCAGGAACACGGTGGCCACGTTTAGACTTCCAGCCAGTTTAATAGCCTTTTCTATTGGCGCATCTAGCAAGTCTGTCTTGAGCTTGTGCCGGGTGATGTTTATGCGAACTTCCTTGGACGGCGTGGCCTGCTCTGGCTGTTGCTCAACTGTTGTGGCTGTTGTCGGCTGTTCCTGTTCTGACTGTTCGGCGGCGGGCGTGAGTATTGACTCGTCTTTAAAGGCAATTTTAGAGTGTTCTATCTCGAAATCTTTGACGTCTTGAGTTAGAAGAACCAGAATCATCGAGTCCGGGCGAGAAAACTTCGCATCTTCAAAGGCCGAAAGATATGCCTCTTTGTCATAATCCATCGCTGTGGTTACTGTGACGTAAACTACAAGGTCGCTATCGGAAGGCTCCGGTTCCTTCCCAAGGTGTAACTCAAATAATCGCTTGATCTCGGCAAGAGACTCTTGGAATTCTGGTGGGACATCCGGCACGTTTGGAAGAAATACTGTTCGACGTTTTCCACGAATTGCCGCGTATTTGTCTGCTACTGGTAATTTGCCGGTTTCGACAAGATGCAGCAGGTCTGATTCAAGACAATTCCAGCGGGCGGCGAGTTCGCTGGCTGTGAAGTAATCTTGTTCCGGTAAGGTGAATATCATAGTGTTCCTTCGACACTTCGCTTCAATGAAAGGATGCCGCGCCAGCCGGATGAAGGTTACCGGTTTTCCCTCCGTCGAGGTAGGCGCAGCGTAATCGGTCAGGCGGCGTGTTGCTCGATACGAAAAACAAGATGCCCGCCCACGGCCTCGGCGAAGCGTTCCACGGTGCGCATGGACGGCAGGCGCTTGCCGCTTTCCATCCGTGCCACTGCGCTTTGCGTTGTACCCATGCGCTGCGCCACTTCACTTTGCGACAATCCGGCACGGGCACGGGCGGCGACAAGCTCACGAACAATGGCAAACTCATCAGCCATCGCGTCATAAGCTGCGCGGGTTTCGACCTCGGCTAGCATTTCTTCCTTGAGGGTTTTCAGTTCTTTCATGTAGCGCTCTCCAATCGTTTGCGGGCGGTCTCAATGGCGGTGCGCGGTGTGGTTTGCGTCTTCTTGACGAAGGCATGCAACACCAACAGCGTGCGTCCATGAACAGCGGCGTACACGGCACGGGCAATACCATCCCGGCCTTGCATGCGCATTTCCCACAGCTTGCCTTCGAGTGCCCTGATATGCGGCATGCCTACTTTCTGCGGTCCGAAGGTTTCAAGCAATTCGGCAATGTGCAGGAAGCGGGCGCGTATGTCAGCGGGCAGTGCTTTCAATTCGCTCTCGGCTAGCGGGTGCGCCTTTACCGTCCATCCGTTCATAGTATAGCCTTTTTGCTATAATTCGCCACCAGTTGCAAACCTGTGTGCTCTGGTACAAAGTCGATTCCGGCCTGTTCCAGAATCCATGCTTCAATCTTTATGTGCCACTGGCGCAACAGGTCAAGCGGGCGGCGGCGGTAATGCTTCTCTGCGGTTGCGCTCGGCTTGTGTCCCATGAGTTGAGCCACTACCCCGGCAGGCACTTCGACCCATTCGGCCAGCGTACCAAAGGAACGGCGCAAACCGTGCAGGGAGAGCGCAGGAAGGCCTGCAGCGGTCAAAGCCTTGTTGTGCCCAATGCGCGGCTCCATGAGCCTGCCAGACGCTGCGGCGGGGCTTGAGAACACCCATTCATTGCGGCGCGGTAGTGCGGCCAGCAGCGAGGCAACGAAAGGGGTTAGCGGGATTGTGCGGCTTCCTTCCACCTTATCCTTGATGGTCAGGCTTTGCCACTGGAAATCTACGTCAGCCCATTTCAGCGGTGCAAGTTCTTCGCGGCGGGCACCTGTCAGCAAGAGCGCTTGAAGATAGGCAGAATGCACCGGGTTTGCCAACTTGCGGACATGCTCAAACCAAAGGGGCAACTGTTCGCGCTGCAAACAATCATCCTTGGCGGCTTTCTTCGGCAGTTCGTCTCGGCTCAGGCGCGAGGCGCAAGCGTTGGCGTGGGCATGGGCGCGGTACTCCGGGCGGTCGGCGCACCAGTTCAGGAAGGCGCGCAGCAAACCAAAGGCAAGGCGGGCATGAGTCGGGCGGGTCAGGGCTTCGTCTTTCAGCCATGCCCGTACATGGTCAGCATCAATCTTCGCCAGTGGCAGGGCCAGCAATGGCAGCAGCGCCCCCGGTTGCGTCTTGTCCGATTCCCCGGCACGCCTTCCCCTCGTGCGGATTTCGCCCCCGGCCTTGCTCACAGTCGCATGGTCTTTGCGGTGACTGGCGCTCCATTTGGCTTGCCTAGTCTCGATGTAGGTTTTCCATGCGGCCATTGCCGGCGCTTCGGCGTTCTTCGCGTTCTCGCGTTTGGCTTCAGCAGCAGCTTGCTTCTCGGCTTTTACTTGGCGCGGGTCGTCGCCCTTGTCGGTCATGGCTTTCAGGCGGGTAGCCTCGTCCTGTGCTTTGCTTATCGTCCATGTGCGCTCGTCGCCAATGGTCACGCGTAGGGTTTTCCTGTTTAGTTGCGTCTCAAAGATGTAGGACTTCGCTCCGGCAGGCGTTACGCGCAACCCCAGACCCGGCGTTTTAGCGTCCCAGAATATAGACTGTGTTTTGCCCATGGCGCACTTGAAACCAGCAACCCGGCCAGCCGTGAAGTTTTCCTTTGCCATCGTCATCACCTTTCCATGTAGGGCCTGTGTAGGGGAAATGAGAGTATATCTATCAACACAAAGCAACACAAGGAAACTGACAAATAATCTAAAAGCTAGTATTGGCAAGGCTTATAAGGCATATATAGAATATCAATCAACACTAATAAACCATATATTTTGTGGATTCATAACCCATAGGTCGGCAGTTCAATTCTGCCCATCACCACCATTTATTCAAGCACTTAGCCCAACCCACAAGGTTGGGCTTTTTGCTGTCTCGTCACGGGCAGATCAGGCCTTGCTGAAGATAGTCTTCTGACCCTTTCAGATTTTCCTGTATTTCAGGGGCATTGGCAG
>JAIFNM010000038.1 GCA_020047725.1 Betaproteobacteria bacterium | reverse complement strand
GTGGTCAATACGGCTAACGCGATAGAGCTCTTCAGAAAGTTCATTTTTTCCTCCTTGGTTCAACAAACAGTAAATCCGGAACGAGTTTTCAACTTTCTCTCAGTGCTCGTGCCAGCCGGTAAACATCATCTTGAACATCTGGCCGACGGTTTTGCCGGTAGTGCCCAGATAGATGTGAGACAACATGAACAACAGAATGGCCGCCGCTGACAGGTAGTGCAGCATGGCGACCGGCAGCAGCCCGTCGAAACCGAACAGCTTGTCGGGGGCGAATTCCGGGTAGAGGTAAATCAAGCCGGTAATCACCACGACCGGCATCAGCAGGTACATCACGTTCCAGTAGGTCACCGCCTGCAGCACGTTGAAATGCTCTTCCTTCGTCGGCTCGTGTGGCGACGGGTCGCCACGGAAGATTCCGAAGGCGTACCAGTTGCCTTGTGCAATCAACCGTTTCAGGATGCCGGGAGGTTTGGGAACGAACTGCCACCAGTTACCGCTGACGATGTTGCCGATGACGAAGAAGAGGTAGGCAACGATCAGCGCGATACCGGCGATGTTGTGAATCCGGACCGCCAGCGAGAACTCGACCAGGACAAGGTTCGGATCGGCAAAGTGCAGGCTGATGCCGGTCACGCCCAAGGTGATAATCAACAGGGCGTTGGTCCAGTGCCAAATGCGGATCCACGGCGAGATCAGGTATTCACGATTAGCCACGGTTCTTTCTCCGACGAATGAGGCGAGAGATGATCCGCCCGAGTCCATGAGCCAGCAAACCCAGGACCATGGCGCCGAAGGCGATCATCAGCAGCGTGTCGAGCACGGGATGGCGGGTTGCACCGAGAACGTAGGAGTTGGAGAGAATCACGCTGTTGGCAAAGCCCAGTTTCTCCTGCTCTTCCTTGACCAGATGACGATACAGCCGGGTCTTCAACGAACTGTTGGCGCTGTGGCAACTCAGGCATTTCCTCTCGGCTTTTTCCTTGTCCACAATTTCGTGCGACAGCGTCTTGGTCGGCGGCGTGTGACATTCGACGCAGCGCACGGCCTGCCAGTGCAGGCGAGTATTCGGCAACCACTCGTGAATCGTGTCGATATCCGGCCGCGTCTTCTTGAGCGAAGTCTTCTCGTCGTCTGGCGCGAACTTGGCGAAGGTTAAATCGGAATCATGGCAGTTCAGACAATGGCGATTGTCTTGCGCCACGATCTTGTGCGGATCAATCAGTTTTGAAGCGATCAGGTCGATGTGCGGGCTGTGGCAAGTCGTGCAGGTGAACTTGTCTTTCAGGTTCCTGGCGTGAACGGAGGCATCGAACTGCTGCTCGATGCGCATCACCTTGACCGCATGACACTCATCGCAGGCGCTCAGGTTCTTCTTGGCGTCAGCGTCATGCGGGAATGCGCTGTAGCCGGTCCCGTGGCACTGCTTGCACTCCATAAGGCCATGATTGGAGCCGTTAAAAATCTTCGGGTCGTGAACCAGCGTACGCAGCTTCACGAGATCCATGTCTGCGTCCGTCTTCGGCGGGCTCTTCACGCCCTCTTCAGTGTGGCAGGCGAAGCACTCGTTGTTGGATTTGCGGACCTTCTCAAGCAGCTCCGGCGTCATCAGCGCACTGGTTTTCTCCTGGGCGTGAACCGGCACGGCCATGGCGGCGATGAACAGCAGCGTGGCAGCGATAAAAAATGGTCGGATATACAACCGCATTACATCTCCCGTTCCGGATTTCCAAACCCTGCATCCGTTGCGCAATTAACATGCCACCAAGGCCAGTCGTCTCAGTAGATGAAGCACAGAGTCCTTCTGAATACGGCGGTGTTTTGTCAGTTGAATAGTGCGGAATTTTCCGGAAGTGTCGAATTCTCCAAGGAAATCAATGGAGTGAAATCTGACATGAAGGTAAAATGCCGAAAACCAGGCCGCTGGTTTCGCCTCGGATGGGGTAAACAACGCCTGAAAACCTCACAACCTCAAGGCACCAATCCTGCTCAATGAATTTTTGTTACCGATAGGTAACAAAAAGACTTGCCTGCTTCCACTATGTAGACTTATCGTTAAGACAATCGATTTTTCGCCACGTCGGATGAAATGCGCGGCGACAGCCTGAACAACCGTGGTACAGCGGAAGTCGGAGTTGGGATGCACTCCCTGTGTTTTGTGAAAACTGGCTACAAATCGATGCAACTGAAAGGGCACGAAAATTGCGCACTGACGCACAGAGATGGATTGTTGAGCCTGACGCCGTGCAGCGTAAGCACAAAATAACCCGAGGAAATGGCTAGTTCGGGCTTTCAACAAGACAAGACGTGGGCCAAGCTGTTTTCGATCCAGCAAGAAGCACCGGTGATTGTTACCGTTTGGCCACAAAGGACAAAAATGAGTGGAATGTGGTTACCGTCCAGTAACATTCCCCGCCAGTCCCGCTGGCAACGCGCGTTCCATGCGGCGCTGTGTGGTGTACTGCTGATCCTTCTCCCGGGCTGGGCGAGCAGCACTGAACACGCGGGCCCGCCCATCCGGTTTGGCGTCACGCCGGCCATCGTTCATGATCAATACGGCGTGCTGGACGATTGGCGGATTTACCTTGAGCGCAAACTGCAGCGCAAGGTGGAGTTCGTTTCGCGCGACAGTTACCGCGAGACCATCGACCTGATTTCGCAGAAGAAGCTCGATTTCGCCTGGGTGTCCACCCTGCCCTATGTCTATCTGAATCGACGGCACTACGCGAGTTTGCTGGCAACACCCTTGTATCGCGGCCGGCCGTATTACTGTGCCTATTTCATCGTGCCGGCCACCGACAAGCAAACCACATCGCTACTCAGTCTTGAGGGCAAGGTTTTTGCCTACGCGGATTCGTACTCGAACACGGGCTATCTGGTTCCCCGATCATTTCTGCGTCAATCCGGAAAGGACGAAAACAGGTTTTTCCGGAAGACCTTCTTCACCTGGTCTCATCGAAAAGTCATTGTCGCAGTCACCGAAGGGCTGGCCGATGGCGGATCGATTGATAGTTTTGTCTGGGAAACGCTTTCAGTCATCCACCCGGAGTTGACGAACAAGACGCGAATTGTCGCCAAATCGGAGGAATACGGCTTCCCGCCTATCGTGGTAAACGCCTCCGTCAGCAAACAGGACATCACGACGATGCGCAGCGTACTGATTGACATGTCCAGGGACCAGGACGGCATCGCACTGCTCAAACGGCTCAATGTTGACGGCTTCATTCCGGGCGATACCAAGCTGTACGACAAAGTTGCCAAACTGCAGCGTTCGTTCGAGAAACCATGAAGCTGTTTGATCTCAGTTTTCGTGTAAAGCTCCCACTACTGGGAGGGCTGCTGATAGTCGTGACCGCTCTCGGTGTATCGGCAACACTGATGGTCGCCGCCTATGCGGCGCTCAAGGACGACCTGCGGGTCAACACGGAAATCCTCGGTCGCGCGCTCGCGCCCAGCCTGCTTCAGGAAATGCTGCATGAGGATATCTGGCACGCCTTCGAAACGCTAAGAGCGCCGACTCGCCAGGCACCGGACACTGGCGCGGTCAAGGCCGAAACCCTGCTACTGGTCGACAACGCGTTGAACGTATTTGTCTCATCCCACCCCAGAACAGCGCCGGTCCTTGCTCCGCTGCGCAGCCTCGGGCCGGACTACGGCCTGCTGGCCGACCGAATTCCCGAATCGGGGAAAAACGACACCCGGACCGTCGACCTGCCCGCCTCGGACTATCTTTATGTGCTGACGCCGATTGTCGATGACCAGGTGCGTTTCGGCACCCTGATCATTGTCGTCGACAAGAATTTTTTCCTGCCACGTTTTTACGCAATAGCCTGGTATGGCCTGCTTGCCGGCCTGCTGGTGCTGGCCCTTCTGCTTCCCGTCAACTGGTACTGGGGACGGCGCATGGCGCTGCCACTGACTCAACTGACGGAGCGCATGGGCGAGATCGGCAAGCGTTTGCCGGCCAATATCGACCCCGGGCTCTATAACTACGGCGACGAACTGGGCCGCCTGTTCACCGTCTATAACCAGATGCTGGTCGAACTGAGAACAAAGGAGGAGATGGAAAAGCAGATCGTCCAGTCCGAGCGTCTGGCGGCGCTGGGGCAACTGGCGGCGAGCATGGCTCACGAGATCAACAACCCGTTGGGCGGCATGCTGACTGCAATTGACACCCTGAAATACCATGCCGAACTCGATCCGCAGACGAAAAAGACCATTGATCTGATCGAGCGCGGTCTATTGCAGATCAAGGATACAGTGGGCGCCTTGCTGGTTGAGGCACGCCTGAAGAGTCGCAACCTGGGGGTGCAGGATATCGACGACGTCATGACGCTGGTCATGCCGCAAGCGCACAAGAAAGCCGTGCAGGTCGACATGAACAACACCCTTGTCGCCGATGTTCGCCTGCCGGCAACCCTGATACGCCAGATCCTGATCAATCTCCTGCTTAACGCCGTGGAAGCATCGCTGCAGGAGGGGCGCGTTACTTGTACGATCGAAATCCGTGGAGGCTTCCTGCACCTTCGGGTAACGAACGGCGGCAAACTTCCCGAGGCCGAGCAGATCGCCCATTTGTTCGAACCGTTCTTTACCCTGAGCCATGGCGGGCACGGGCTCGGCCTGTGGGTCACCTACCAGATCGTGAATCAACTCGGCGGCAAAATCGCCGCATCAAAAGAAGGCGAGCAAATGCATTTCACTGTGGATATTCCGGCGGAGGTCGTCACGTGAACTCGCCATCGCCTTATCGCATCTGCCTGGTCGAAGACGACGCCATCATGGGTGAGGCGCTACTTGACCGCTTCACCATCGAAGGCTTTGCCTGCGACTGGCACAAAACCGGCCGTGCAGCACTGCAGGCGATTGGACGCAAGCCATACGACGTGGTGATCTGCGATATCCAGTTACCCGACATTAACGGTGAAGACTTGTTCGTTCAGCTGAAGGCGGGTGAAACGACGCTGCCGCCATTTGTCTTCATCACCGGTTACGCTGCCGTCGACCGCGCGGTGCGTCTGCTCAAGCTGGGTGCCCACGACTACCTGACCAAGCCGCTCGATATTCACGCCCTGCTGCAAACGGTACGCGATCTGTGTTCCCGCTCAAGGCCGCCATCGACCGGCGAACATACGCTGGGCATCTCCAGCGTCATGCGCTCGATCGAGGCCATGCTGCCGCGACTCGCCGACAACAAAGGGTCAGTGCTGATCACCGGCGAATCGGGTGTGGGCAAGGAGGAAGTTGCGCACGCGTTGCACCGCTTGAGCGACACGAGCAATAACAAGCCTTTTGTTGCCGTCAATTGCGGCGCGCTCACGGAATCCCTGCTCGAAGCCGAACTGTTCGGTTACGTGAAGGGTGCCTTCACCGGCGCGATCCGCGACAAGAAAGGCGTTTTCGAACAAGCCGACGGCGGCACGCTTTTTCTCGACGAGATCGGCGAAATGTCGCCGGTGATGCAGGTCAAACTGCTACGCGCGATCCAGCAACGCAGCATCGTCCGCGTCGGTTCCGAGACGACCGTTCCGGTCTCCATCCGGCTGGTCTGCGCAACGCATCAGGATCTCAAGCAAATGGTCGAGGCCGGCCGTTTCCGGGAGGATCTTTACTACCGGATTCATGTCATTCATCTGCACATCCCGCCGC
Source organism: Betaproteobacteria bacterium (assembly GCA_020047725.1). Classification (GTDB taxonomy): domain Bacteria; phylum Pseudomonadota; class Gammaproteobacteria; order Burkholderiales; family Rhodocyclaceae; genus Propionivibrio. The sequence continues at coordinate 9,942 of JAIFNM010000038.1, read as the reverse complement.
TGCGCGAGCGCAAGGACGACGTCCTGTGGCTAACCCAACGCCTGCTCGGCACCTGGGCTAGTGAAAACGCGGATCAGCGCACACTGCATCGTGCGGCAGAAAAAGCCCTGCTCGATTATCCGTGGCCGGGGAATATTCGCGAGCTCAAGCACTGCCTTGAGCGCGCCTGCATCCTCTCGCGCGACGCCGTAATTACCACCGAGATGCTGTTTGGCAGCACCTATTCGCTTCCACCCGCCGAGCAACTGCAATCAGCCAACTCACTCAACGATTATCTGCAAAGCTGCGAGAAGAAATACATCGAAGAAGCCTTGCGTGCCAATAACGGCCGCATCGGCGATACGGCCGCGAGCCTGAAAATCAGCCGCAAGAATCTTTGGCAAAAGATGAAAAAGCTAGGCGTTCAGGATACCGACGACCGCACTTCCACGCCCTGATCGTGACTTGCCAACGCGACACTTCCGCCACTCGTCTGAACTGGTCGGAGTGGCACCAGCTGTCCGCTCAGAACCAGCTTTCAACCTTGCTTCTCGCCGGCACGCCACCGGCGTGCACCACGACACCATCGATCACGACGCCCGGCGTGGACATCACGCCGTAACCCATGATCGACGGCAGATCCTCGACTTTCTCGAGTGCGATCTGCACACCCTTTTCACGCGACACGGCTTCAACCAGCGCCAGAGTGTTTTTGCAATTGGCACAGCCTGTGCCGAGAACTTTCACGTTTTTCATAACAATTTCCCTTTAAAAAATCAGAGCAAAAAATTGAACACATAGCCGACCAGCAGAATGCCGGTGGCAACAACACCTGCGAAGGTGGCAATCAGCGTCGGTTTGAGCGCCTTGCGCAGAATGATCATTTCCGGCGCCGACAATGCGATAACGGCCATCATGAAGGCGAGCACGGTACCGAGCGCCGCGCCTTTGCCGATCAGCGCCTCGACAATGGGGATGATGCCGGCCGCGTTGGTGTACATCGGTACGCCGAGCAGCACGGCAGCGGGTACGGCCCACCACACGTCCTTGCCCATGAAGGAGGCCATGAAATCTTCCGGCACATAGCCGTGAATCGCCGCGCCCAGACCGATGCCAAGCAGGATGTATGGCCACACCTTGCCGACGATCTGCCTGACGTGATCGCGACCGGCTTCGAATCGTTCGACCCAGGTCATCGCTTCGCCGACATGCGGACTGACCTGTCCGGCCTGAATTTTCTGCACCCAGTCTTCAAGAAAGCGCTCCATTTTGAGCTTGCCGATGACGAAGCCGGCCACGATGGCGACCAGCAGCCCCATCATCAGATACAGCGCCGCCACCTTCCAGCCGAACATGCCGAAGAGCAATACCAGCGCCACTTCATTGACCATTGGCGCGGAAATCAGGAAGGAGAAGGTAACGCCCAGCGGCACGCCGGCCGAAAGAAAGCCAATGAACAAGGGCACGGCGGAACAGGAACAGAAGGGTGTGACGATGCCAAGCGTGGCCGCCAGCACATTGCCGACGCCGACACGCCGGCCGGAAAGCAAGGCGCGTGTGCGTTCCGGGGCAAAGAAGGTCTGCACGATGCCCATGACGAAGACGATGCCAGCCAGGAGCAATAAAACCTTCGGCGTATCGTAAAAGAAGAAGTGCACCGCCTCGCCAAATTGTGTTTCACGACTCAGTTGCAGCGCGGCAATAACGGCGTTGGCAAACTCCATCAGATAGCCATAGGCAAGAACCCAGAGGGCTATCGCGACCGGGATACCCACCAGCCAGCGGGTGAGGACGGGGGAAATCGTTACTTGAGATTGTGCGGACACGGGACAACTCCATTCGCTTGTTCAGGATGTTCTTGAACGGGTAGACGAATGAAGGTCGAAAAGGATGCAGCTGCGCGTGTGCGCTGACCGGCAATTAATGCGATGCCCTGCAACCCGCATGAAATGGCGGTCTACGCGAGGGCACTGTGAAGACACCCTGTCGACGGCCAGTCCTGACCATGTATTTGTATGCCGCTCGTCCTGACCGTTACAATGGGTCCGGCACAATGCGCGACGCCCCCTGCATTGCCACCCCCGAAAAATTCGACCGAGGCCTCTTTCCTCTTTCCTCTTTCCTCTTTCCCCTTTCCCCTTTCCAACTTTCCAACTTTCCTTACCCACAGCATACCCATGATCGACTTCCGTTTATGTAGCCTCCCGTCGCCGAGCGCACGGGTTCAAGCAGGGGTGCGCCGGCAGTGTTCCGGGCACCGGTTAAAGAAACGCGCAAGCGGAGGTACCACATGACGGAAAAGCCGCTACTCATCGGCATCGTCGGCGGCAGCGGGAGCGGCAAGACCTCCGTCGCCCAGGAACTGATTCGGCGCCTGGGCCTGGCCCAGGTCGAAACGCTTCTGCTCGACATGGACGCCTACTACGCGCCTCTGGAAGTGGTCCGCGGACGCTTCGGTGAACGCCCCATCAACTGGGATCACCCTCACGCCTTCGACCTCGAGCTGATGGCTTCGCATTTGACGGGCCTGAAGCGCAGCCAGCCGATCCGGAAGCCCATCTATGATTTCTCGACCAGTGATCGCGTTGGCTGGAGCGAGGCCGTGCAGCCGGGGCGCGTCGTGGTGCTGGAGGGACTGCTGCTCTTCGCGCTACCCGAACTCCGCGACCAGCTGGATGTGAAGATCTTCGTCGATACAGACGCGGATATTCGCATCCTGCGTCGCCTCCAGCGAGACACGCTGGAGCGCGGGCGCACCCTGGACAGCGTCATCCAGCAGTATCTGGAATCCGTCCGCCCCATGCATCTGGAGTTCGTCGAGCCAAGCAAACGCTGGGCGGATCTGATTGTGCCGACGGGTGTTGAGAACGAACGGGCGCTGGAAATGCTGTTCCACCATGTTCTTGGCGTGCTGGCGGTCTGATCCGGGAGATACCTCTGGCCAACGTCCACTTCCACCAAAGCAAAAATGGACCAGACTCGATCAGGACCCAAGACAAGCAGGGTGACCCTCTTCGCCTGGAAATGCCTCTGGAAGCCGCATGAATTGGCGTTCTACAGCATGCCGCCCTGAACAGCCGCGCAGATATTGACCGGGGCGGCATGGCATGGCGAGAGCGCCATTTGGCGGGGGTTGCAGAGCACCCCTGGTTTTGCGCGCTACACGATCCGGCTTTTCTCCAGCCACTCCAGCAGTTTTTCGAAAGTACGCTCCGGCTCCATCGGCTTGACCAGGAAGTCGTTCATCCCGGCCTCCAGGCACTGTGCCTTGTCCTCGGCAAACGCGTTGGCCGTCATGGCCAGGATCGGCGTATTACGGTAGCCAGGGAGTTGGCGTATTTGTCGCGTCGCCTCAAGGCCGTTCAGACGCGGCATCTGCATGTCCATGAGAATAAGTGCGTACGCTGTTTCACCCGCCTTGCGAATGGCCTGGATGCCGTCCTCGGCGGTATCGACCAATAGTCCGGTGTCTTCGAGAAGAAACTGAGTGATGGCTATGTTGACCGGTTCGTCGTCGACGATGAGCACCCGGCTGCCGCGGTACCGCTCGCCAATCAGGCGCTCGGCGTCGACCACCATGATCGGTGGCACGGTCTTTTCGCTCACGGCTTTCTTGAGCAGGCGAACGGTGAACCAGAAGGTGCTGCCGATGCCCGGTGTGCTGGTGACGCCTACTTCGCCGCCCATCAGTTCGGCAAGTCGCCGGGTGATCGCCAGGCCCAGCCCGGTGCCGCCGTATTTGCGCGTGGTTGAGTTGTCGGCCTGTTCGAAGGCGCTGAACAGCCGGGGCAACGTTTCGTCGGCGATGCCGATGCCGGTATCCTGCACTTCAAAACGCAGGACGATGGATTCGGCACGCTCTTCCAAGGCGAGAGCGCGCAGCGTGACGCGCCCCCGTTCGGTGAACTTGATGGCGTTGGTGGCGTAGTTGAGGAGCGCCTGCTGCAGGCGCGTCGGATCGCCTTGCAAGTTTGGCGGGAACGCGGTGGTCTCGACCAGCATCTTGATGCCTTTGGCCTGCGCCCGTTCGGCCAGTATCGTGCGGACATTCTTCAGCAGGTCGGCCACCGTGACTGGCGCGTCCTCCAGAACGAATTTACCGGCTTCGATCTTGGACAGATCGAGGATGCTGTTGATCAGGTTGAGCAGGTGCTTGCAAGCAGTGTCGATCTTCGCCAGCCGCTCCGTCTGCAATGGGGTGACGCCACTGCGCTGCAGGATGCTGGTCATGCCCATGATAGCGTTCATCGGCGTGCGAATCTCGTGACTCATGTTGGCCAGGAAAGCGCTCTTGGCGATGCTCGCCGATTCGGCAGCATCTCTGGCCTGCGCCAGTTCGGCGGTACGTGAGGCAACCAGTTCTTCCAGGTGATGGCGGTGCTGGTCGAGTTCGGCTTCGGCGTGTTTGCGTTCGGTGATGTCCCGGATAATGGAAATGACTTCATCACCGGTCGAATGCACAAAGCGGGCCTCGAAGTGCATCTCGCGACCATTGATGGGCAGGGCATAGGTCAGCACCTGTGGTTCGTCCGAGTCGATGGCCTCGGCAAAGGCCTTCATGAACTGAGCTGCAATCGGCTCGGGCAGCAGATCCGATGCCTTTCGATGGAGAAAGGCCTCGGGCGGTGCAATGAGCAAGCTCGGATCCGACACATGGACAGCGAGGTATTCGCCATCGCGATGGTTCTTGAAGATCAGATCGGGGATGGCACTGATCAGTCCACGGTTATTGGCCTCGCTCTGGCGCAGCGCGTCGTCCGCTCGCTTGCGCTCGGAGATGTCGCGCAGGAAGGCGAAGATCTCTTCTCCGGAGGCGCTGTAAGTCGAGCTCACCTCTACCTGCCAGACTGACCCGTCCTTGCGGCGATGCGTCGATTCAAAAATACTGCTGCCGTGTTCAATGAGCTGCCGGATGTGTTCCGTAATCTCCGCAACGCTGCCGTTCGCCTTCAGATTGGCGACACTCATCGTCAGCAACTCGTCACGCGTATAGCCGGACTGTTGGCAATAGGTTTCGTTGACGTCAAGCAGACGGCCCCGGGTATCGGTTCGCCAGAAACCATCCTTCGTCGTCGCCAGAACCCGGCTGAGCCTTTCCAGGCTGCTTCGCAGGGCCTCTTCGGCCTGCTTCTGTTGCGTTACGTCAATGAGGCTGGCGCGCAGCAGTTTGCGATGCAGGTACGGTATTCGAACCAGACTCACGACGCAAAGCAGATCGCGCTGGTCAAAGGTTCGAATGGCACGTTCAACGCGGATGGTTTCGCCGGCCATGGCCCGCTCGATGTTATCCGCACGACTCTCTTCCCAGGGTCGTCCGTCCGGTTGTGCTGGCGTATAGAAGCGACCGAGGTTGCCGCCCAGGAGTTCCTCCCGGGAACAGCCAAAGAGACTTTCTGCGCTGGGATTGGCATCGATAACACGCTTAGTATCGACGTCGAGTACCAGAATGGCTTCCGGTGCCTGCTCGATGAGCAGGCGAGCGCGTTGTTCAGCGATGCGTCGATGACGGTTTTGAACAATCAGCGCAATCACCAGCGTCGTGAGCAGCGCGATGAGCAGGCCGCCGGCAATGATGTAGTGACTGAACTGAGTCCATGGCGACAACGGTCGATTGACGAATACCGTAGCACCCGGCAAGACGCCGGGGTCCGCCCCCCAGCGCTTGAGCTGCTGCCAGTCGAACATCGCCGTGCTCGGGTTTGAAGTGAAGCTCACCGCTTCGCTCAGCCGGGTCGTGCCGCGCAACAGATCAATGGCCATCGACGACAGCTGAGCCGCGTCATTGGCAATCCGCGTCACCATGCCGCCGACAAAACCGGTGCCGATGGTCGTGTCGTAAAGCACAAAGGCCGGCGCTTTGGCGAATTTGATAATTCGCGCATACGATTCGTTGGGCAGAAAGATGTTGCCTTTGGCATCCTGCAGGATGCCAACGCCCATGATGATGGTGTTTTCCGGAACCGACGACAGTCTGGCGTCAATCTCGTCAAAACTCAGGGCGCTGGTATCTTCGATCTGGAGCTTGCCCTGCCACGGCGCAAGGTCGTCACGGATATTGGTCTGGCGCGACCGCTCGAGCTCGCTGTTGCCCTGGATCACGATCAGGCGCTCGGTGCGCGGAAAGAGATCGAGCGCCCGCTGCAGGGTGCCGCGATAGTCCAGCCGCGTGGTCTGAAAAACAAACTGCCGATCACTGGTGTTTGTGCCCGCCGGCAGTTGCGCGTAGGCGCTCAGCACCGTTGCCCGTGGTGCCAGCCCCGAAGCGTCGCTGAGCAGAAAATCGAGCGCCGGTTGCTGGACGCAAAAGACGAGGTCGAAATCCACGTCGCGATACTTTTCCTTGAGCAGGGCGGCCAGAGGCGCTCGCAAATCACGCGCGGTGTGCGGGAGGTCGAGGTACTCGATGTGGATGTCGGTGCTCTTCATGCCCCCTTTCTTGAGGCCTGCATTGAGAGCGGCAACGTATTGATCAATTCCCGGTCCGCCGAAGGCGACCGAGACCAGAATCAGCGCCTGCTTGTCCAGAGTTTTCGTGGCGAGGACAGGGGTAGTTGCCTCCGAAGCCAGCCCTGTGCCGCACACGGCTGACAACAGGATGAAAATGAAGTGCAGCAGGCGCTTGCGCAAGAGATCGGTCATGGAGATTCCGCTGAAGTTTCTAGTTGTTCGCTTCTGAGCCGCGATGATCGCGTTCCAGCCAGTAGAGCACCGTGCTGAAGACTCGGTCAGGATCGATGGGTTTGATCAAAAAGCCGTTCATGCCGGCTTCGAGGCAGCGGGCCTTGTCTTCGGCGAAGGCATTGGCGGTCATGGCCACGATCGGTATTTTCAGGTAACCGGGGATCTGGCGGATCTGGCGCGTCGCCTCCACGCCGTCCAGTACCGGCATCTGCATGTCCATCAGAATGAGTGCATAGTCCGCGCTCCTGACCTGGCGGACGGCTCCGACACCGTCCTCGGCCGTATCGACCAGTAGCCCGCATTCTTCGAGGAGAAAGCGGGTGATGTCCAGGTTTATCGGTTCATCGTCGACGAGCAGGACGCGGCAGCCGCGATAGCGCCGGCCGATGAGCCGCTCGTTATCGTCAACCCCGTCAGTCCCGTCAGAGGGCAGGATTAATTCCAGGGCTTCTTTACGGGCCAGGCGCGCCGTGAACCAGAAGGTGCTGCCGACGCCCGGCGTCGTGTCGACACCGACATCTCCATCCATCATCTCGGCCAGCCGCCGCGTAATGGCCAGGCCAAGCCCGGTGCCGCCATATTTTCGCGTGGTCGAGTTGTCGGCCTGTTCGAAGGTGCTGAACAATCGTGACAGCGCTTCAGCGGCAATGCCAATGCCTGAATCCTGAACTTCGAAGCGCACCACAACCGCGTCAGCGGTCTTGTCTTGCGCTACGGCACGCAGCGTTACGCAGCCCTGTTCGGTGAACTTGATGGCGTTGGTGGCGTAGTTGAGCAGCGCCTGTTGCAGGCGTGTGGCGTCGCCGTAAAGATCCGGCGGGAAAACGCCATGCTCGACCTGCAGCTTGATGCCCTTGGCACGGGCGCGCTCGCTCAGGATCGAGCGGACATTCTCGAGCACGCTATCAATCGCGAGCGGCGCATCCTCCAGAACGAATTTGCCGGCCTCGATCTTCGAGAGGTCGAGGATGTCGTTGATGAGCGCCAGCAGGTGCTTGCCGGCCGTGTCGATCTGCTGCAGCCGCTCGGCTTGCGCCGGCGTTACGTCACCGCGCCGCAGGATGTGGGCCATGCCCAGGATGGCGTTCATCGGCGTGCGGATTTCGTGGCTCATGTTAGCCAGGAAAGCACTCTTGGCGAGGTTGGCCGATTCGGCGGCGTTTCTCGCCTGCTCGAGTTCAATGGTACGGGAACGTACGAGCTCTTCGAGGTGATGGCGGTGTTGTTCGAGTTCCGCTTCGGCGTGTTTGCGCGCGCTCAGATCAATGTCCAGACAGAACAGTTCCGGCACGCCGCCATGGTCATGCGTCACGGCATGGCTGGAGAAGACGGGCACCGGGGAACCGTCCTTGCGTTGCAGCAACAATTCGCCAGCCGGAATCGGCTCGCCCGTTTGCTTCATGGCTTGCATCGCGCCGCGAACGCCATCCTTCATTTCGGGCGGGATTATGAGTTCGAACAGATCTCCGCCCAAAGCCTCGGCCTTGCTGTAGCCGTACAGAAGCTCCGAAGCGCGGTTCCAGAAGATCACCGTACCCTGCAACGTGTACCCTTGAACCGCGACGTTCGGAATGTCCTCCATCAACAGGCGGAAACGCGCCTCGCTTTCGCGCAACGCGCTCTTCTGTTGCCCCAGGGAGTCCAATAGCCGATTGAAGCCGGCGATCAGTTGGCCAATCTCGTCGGGTCGCCTGATCGGCAAGGCTTGCGGGGGCGTGCTGGATTCCGACATGGTGGCCAGTGTCCGCGCGGTGTTCAGCAACGGCGCCAGTTGGCGCCTGAGTATCCACCAGGTCAGACCGGTTGCCAGCAGGGTGAGCAACAGCGTGGCCAGCAGCATGTGCTCTTGCATGGAGCGAATCGGGGCGAACGCTTCGGCGGTGGGCAGCGAGACTACGATGTACCAATCCGCCACGGGAATTCCCTTGGCCGAGGTCAGCACTTCGACACCGCGCGTATTGACGTAAATAGCTGAGCCCTCGTAGCCCTGCTGGTAGCGATCAACGGCCGGGTTCATGCTGGGGGCGAGCAGCGAGTTCATGATGCGCCCCTTATCGGTCGCCGTGACAATCAGCCGATGCTGCCGAGCGATGAGAATATAACCGCCGGTTTTCCCGTAGCGACCTTCGGTGACCTGTCCCCAGATTGGTGACTCCCGAGAGCGCCCCGATCACTTGCCCTTGTTCGTTGCGGATCGGTACCGTCATCCCGAAAACCGGGCTTTTCAGCACTTTGCCCAGGGTCGGCCGGCTCACCGCTGATTTGCCCTCCCTGAGCGCGGCGGCGATCGTCTCGTTGTCCATGAAGTTGAGGCCGATCCGTCCGCCCGATAACGGGAAATCGCCAATTACCGTAGCGTTTAGATCAAAGACGTTCAGTCCGGCGTTGAACAGCATCTGCAGAACCGTCTTGCTCTCCAGCATGGCCTGCATGGCGGCCGGGCCCTTCTGCATAGATTGCGCGGTTTTTCAGGGCCTCGAGCCGGAGTTCAAGTTCGCTGTTAACCTGATTGGCTAAAATGGACGCCGTCGAATACTGCTGCTCTCCTAACAGGCGCTCCATATCCTGGCGCAACATCCGACTGGCGTAAACCGAAAGTGCCCAGAGACTGATCAGGAAAATCGCCAGCGTGGCCAGAGTGATCCGGGTTTTCAGAGAATATCTTGCGCGGACAGGCGAAACCATGTGGTTTATTTCCTTGATCAGCGACGCCATTACGGCCAGGAGCGCCTGTTTTATTCGTTCCTGATAATCTTACTCCGCAAAAGTTGCGCTGGCATAACTACTGGCAGGTGAGTGCCGGATAGTGAACCACACCGCTTTCAACACAGAGATCACGGAGACACAGAGAACACAGAGAACACAGAGACCAAGAATTCGAAGGATTTTGATTTCTCTGTGAACTCTGTGTCTCTGTGCACTCTGTGTTGAAAGCGGTTAGCTGAGTAATTACGCGCGGGCGAGCATTTAGCCGCATTGTGACTGGCGCGGCCAGAGCATGCCCGACATCCGTCGCCGATGTTGGGCTTCGTAAACTCAGCCCAACCTACGAACTGGATCTACGGCACCGCGCCGGGCAATGCCTCTGGAAGCCGCATGAATCGGCGTTCTACAGCACGATGCCGTGCAGACGCCCTAGCGACGGCCTTTCCGCGGTAGGCTACTTCAGCGAGCCCGATAGAAACTGCTGTAGACGTTCGCTCTTCGGATTCGCGAACACTTCGGACGGATGGCCTTCTTCCTCGATGCGCCCCTGATGCAGGAAGATCACATGGTTGGAAA
>JAIFNM010000328.1 GCA_020047725.1 Betaproteobacteria bacterium | reverse complement strand
GCGGCACGTTTGCTTTCAGTGATTGAGCGCAAGGGCTTGGAAGTGCTGGTCTAAATAAACCACCTATTTTGTGCTGTGGCAAGATGAATGCATAAGGCAGAGGGTTTTTAGGTTAGCGGGCGCGGCGCACCGAGTTTGAAGAGTGGCGCGGCACCGCCACTGCGCCCGGTAACCTAAAAACCCTCTGCCTTACCAGCCGGTCGGCCTCCCTCCAGACCGGACCCCTGAAGGCTGCTTCACTTTGAAACCTGCCGGACGGGGATTCCAGCTCGTCGGTCTGAACGGTCGTTGCGTCCGGATACGCTCGATACGCTCCAACAAGGTCGTCAGGTAGGTAATCTGCGCCCTTTGTGTGTTTCCCGGTTGCTAGTCACTATTTCAGTCTATAGGCGTCGATCGCCGTACCGCCAAGAACTCTCGCGGCTTCGTCGGTGGCAAACGCTTGCACCCAGCCCGATGGCCCAAAGGCGTCCAGAACCGCATCAAAATACGGTCGCAATTGGGCCTCGGTCCAGCGTGAATGGTTTGCCTCCGTAACCATGCCGGAAACCTTGCAATAGACGTTTGGCCGCCGAGCCAATTCACGAATATACGTATTCCATGGCTCGAACAACGCCTCCCTGATGCGCGGTTTGGCGATGTGGTCGAGAACGAAAACCTGATCCGGATGTGCGTCGACGAAACGGATTGTTTGTGGCAGATGGCGCTCGAAAATAAGGATATCGTAGGCCAACGAATGCTTTTTCAACTCGCGTATCCCGCGATTGAAATCGTCACGCAGAATGAAGTTGTCGTCTGCCTCGTCATGCACGACGTGGCGGACGGATTTGAGCATCGTATGCGCCCCAAAGCGTTCAAGTTCTACACCAAGCCTCGGCGAAACCAAATCAACCCAGCCGACGACTCCCTTGATGAAGTCGTTTTCGTTGGCCAGATCCAGCAGCCATTGTGTTTCGTCAACGGTCTGGCGCGCTTGCACGGTTACAACACCGTTGACAGCGGTGTCTGCAATCTCGCGTTGTAAATGACAGGGCAGAAAGTCGCGCTGGATGTCCACCATTGAGGCATCCATCCAGGCGTACTCGAGCGGGTCGTATTTCCAAAAATGGTGGTGGGAATCGATCTTCATTGGCTACCATCATTTGGCTTCAAGTGAAGTCAGGAGCAGCAAGGGCTCGTCCGCCGAATCATGGCACGGGAAATGACCTGTAGCCACTTTTTTGCAACGTTGGCAACGGGTAACCCGTCTCTGTTTTTTTCTGAACAGGCAACGGAATCACTGTCTGCGCGCCAGTCTCGCGAAAAAAAGCACCCACGATCTCCGCAATCGGGACCGTGGGTCAACACAGGTCACATCGGGAGACTGTCGATGCGACCATTACACCTTGGTTAAAGCGTACTTACCAGTGGCAGTAACCACTATTTTTCACAGAACCATCTCGGACCGCCAGCAGAGACCAGAACGAGATTGGAGTAAGCAGTGAAGTCGCCAGTGCGAATCGCAAATTTCACTTCTGAGCAGAGTTTGCCCCTCAGGTCGTTTTGGGTAACCTTTTCCACGGCGACTGAGTCGTCAAAATGACTCAGGAATTCCTTTTCACGACTCGGGCTTGTTTTCGCGGTCTCTTCCGAGTAGAGGATCTTCTCTACCGAAAAGTGCTTCAATACCTCTTCCAGAACGGTAATCGTTGTCGGCATATTGGGCGCCAGAGCCAGGTCAATGACTTTCGTTGTCGCCGGCAACGCCAAACCTGCATCGGTTATCAATATCTTGTCCGTATGCCCAAGTTTTGCAAATTCGGCGGCCAGTTCTCTGTTCAACAGTCCTGATTCGGTCATGTTGTTTCTCCTCTATGTGTCTGTGTCAGTCGATAGGCGTCACCCCGGTCGTTCCGGCGACACCTCTTACAAAGCTCCCACTGCATGCCCGTTTCTTAGTGATAAAGGGACATCGCGAACCATCTGTTCCTTGGATGTGCTTGTACGACAGATCATGCGCGACGGCGCCCCCGTTAACAAATGGTATTTGGCAATAAAGTAATAGAAAAAGGCATATCTTTCAGCTGATGGAGGGGGTTTTTCGGCGGCTTCAGTACAAGAAGCCAGTTTCTCGCCTAGAGTACCCAAAGTCCCCGCCAGCACGCGGCAAAACATTCATGTAGAAAAGGTTGTATTTTGTTGGCTTGATCGTTAAATCAATGATCTATTTCTATCGAATACATCAATACGGTCGTGCATTTCATCGCGTTTCACGCATTCTTTGTCGCCGCGTATTGTTTTTTTGCATTTCCCCATTGGTAAGGTCCTTTAGGGTTACTTAGTATTACTGCAACAAAAACAAGTACTCTTTTGTATGAACGCTGTTCAAATTCTGTAACTGCATGTGTGCTTAAAGTACAGATCAAGACTCGAACAGTGATGTCAGTGCGGGGTTTCTGTAGGGAGAACTGCTTTGTATAGCCAGTTGGCTGGGGGGGGTAAGTGAAATTATTTGGGCTTCTACGACATTTCAAGCAACGCGAAATGGTCCTGGTACTAATCAACGTGATCATCTTTGCAATCATTGGTATTGCCCGGCCGACTGCGTTTCTGAATTGGCTCAATATCAAGGCCATCCTGTCGCTGATGTCCTACGACCTGCTTCTGGCGGTCGGCATCACGGTGGTGCTGATACTGCGCGGGATCGACCTGTCGATCGGTTCGGTTCTGGCACTCACGTCGGTGATCATGGCTCTGATGATGCGCGCTGACATGCCGGTTCTGCCGTCTCTTTTTGCTGGTCTGGTGCTGGCTGTAGTCTGCGGTCTGCTGAACGGTGTTCTTATCGCCAAACTGCAACTGCTGCCTTTCCTGGTTACTCTCGGCATGATGTCGCTGGCCCGCGGGATCGCTACCGTCATGACATCCGGCCAATACATCTCGTTTCCGAATACGGCTGAATGGTTCATCGCCTTTGGGCGTGCCGAAATCCCGTTCTGGAAAACCGAAACCATGACCTACGGGTTTCCGGTGCCGCTACTCATTGCACTCGTTGTTGTCGCCGTCTTCGGGTATTTCCTGACGAACTGGAAGCCGATGCGTCAGATGTTCTTCGTCGGACAGAATGCCGAAGCTGCCAAACTCGCTGGCTTGAGCGTCGTACGGATCACCATCATTGGCTACGTTATCTGTGCCCTGTTCGTCTGGCTGGCCAGTGTCCTGATGATTTCGAGCAACCGGATCGGCTATGCGAACTACGGTATCGCATCGGAAATGCGGGCGATCGCCGCGGCCGTGGTGGGTGGTGCCAGTTTCTTCGGCGGATCGGGGAGCATTCCGGGAACCTTTCTTGGTGTACTGATGCTGGCGCTGATTGGCAACGGGTTCATCTTGCTGGCCGGAGATCCTAACTGGCAGCAGGCAACGACCGGTCTGGTCCTGATCCTGGCTGTCGCCGTTGATGCAATTCGTACCTTCCGCGAAAGGAAGAACTGAAATGGACGCCCTGCAGATCAGGAACGTCAGCAAGAGCTTTGGCGAAAACAAGGTGCTCTCTGACATCAACATGGACGTGCGGAAGGGTGAGGTTCACGCGCTCATCGGCGAGAACGGTGCCGGCAAATCAACGCTGGTCAAGATTATCGGTGGCATCTATGCGCGCGATGCAGGCGAAATTCTGATTGATGGTGAGGCCGTCGATTTCAAGGATCCGCTGCAAGCCATGCGCATGGGGATCTCGATTGTTCACCAGGAGTTGAGTCTGGTGCCGAACGCCACCGTGGCCGAGAACATCTACCTGCGCCGCGAGATTACCAATAAAGCGGGATTTAACGACTGGAACAAGATCAACCAGCAGGCGGCTGAAGTATTCCAGCGCATCAATCTGGATGTCGATCCCACCGAGCTGGTCGGCATGCTGAGTGTCGGTATGCAGCAGTTGGTCGAAGTGGCCAAGGCGATTGCGCTGAATGCCCGAATCGTGATCATGGATGAGCCGACCTCCTCTCTATCCGAAAACGAGATTCCTGATCTTTTCCGCGTAATCCGTAGCTTGCGCGATCAGGGGATATCGATCATCTTCATCTCGCACAAGCTGACAGAACTGTTCGAGATTTCCGACCGTATTACGGTGCTCAGAGATGGCGAGTACGTCGGAACCGTTGATACCGCCGCATCGAGTTCCGATGAGATCATTCGCATGATGGTTGGCCGGCATCTTGGCGACCTCTTTCCTCAACACGCGTCGCAGATTGGCGACGTGGTTTTCGAGTGCCGCGGACTATCGCTTTTCGGCAGGGCCAAAGACGTCAATTTCAAAATCCGACGTGGCGAGATCCTCGGGCTCTCTGGTCTGGTCGGCGCCGGTCGTACGGAGGCGATGCGCGCTCTGGTCAACGCGGACAAGCGCTCCTCGGGTCAGTTCTGGATGAATGGCGAGGAAATCACCATTGAAAATCCTCAGGATGCCATCAGCAAAGGCATTTACTACGTTTCGGAAGATCGTAAGAGTTCCGGCCTCTTCCTGAACTCGAGCATCACCTGGAATGTTGCCATGGCCTCGCTTGATCGCATGAAAAAGGCCCTTGGCATGCTTGATCAATCGAAGATGCGCCAGACGGCCGAAGGGTTTATCAAGACAATGGATGTTCGTCCGGCGGACCAGCGAGTGAACACAGGGAACCTGTCCGGCGGCAATCAACAGAAGGTGTTGTTGTCAATGGCCCTGTGCACCGAGCCGCGACTGCTGATCGTCGACGAACCCACCCGCGGTGTAGACATTGGTGCGAAATCGCTGATCCACAAACGCTTGCGGGAAATTGCCGAGCAAGGGGCGTGCGTGATTGTCATTTCGTCTGAAATGCCGGAAATCATAGGCATGAGCGATCGCATTTTGGTGTTTCGTACCGGCCATGTCTCCGCGGAACTCGACAACCTGCGAGGCAGCGTCACGCAAGAAGAAATAATGCAAAAAGCCACGCATAACTGACTTGAAACGAGACCACGACCATGCTCACAACCCTGAAGAAGAAACTTAAGACCGGTTCGGTGCTGCAAGCCGTTGGGCTGACAGTCATCATCCTGCTGATCGGAATCACGATGCAGGTTATGAACGGCAATTTCCTGTCGGCGGCAAATATGGAAGTGATGGCGATGAACCTGATCTTCGAGGGAATCATGGCGATTGGAATGACCTTCGTCATCATTGGCGGCGGCATCGATCTTTCGGTCAGCGCCGTGTTTCCCTTTGCCGAAATCATCGTTGCCAAGCTGATGATTGAAGCTGGATTGCCGATCTTTCCTGCGGTTCTTATCACGTTGGCGCTATGCCTCGGCATCGGTTTGATCAATGCAACCTTGATCAACGTTCTGCGCGTACATCCGATGGTGATCACCATGGGCATGATGCTGACACTGCGGGGTATCAACCTGGCTATCACCAACGGCAAGTCAATCGCAGGTTTTTCCGACGATTTTCTGTTTCTCGGCCAGGGCACATTTTTCGGAATCAACCTACCGATTGTCTTCTTTCTCTTCGCAGCGATTACCTTGGGCTATCTGCTCAAGAATCACCCTTACTTCCGCCAGCTCTATTTCATCGGCGGTGGCGAACGCGCGGCTCGTCTGTCCGGCGTCAAGGTTGAGCAGGTGAAGACGGTCGTCTACATGCTGTCCGCATTGCTGGCCGGAATCGCCGGCATCATGGCGGCAGCCCAGTACGGCGCGGCCCACTGGAGTCACGGGAATCTGTCGGAACTAAAGGCGATCGCGGCGGTGGCCATCGGTGGTGCCGACGTTAATGGTGGCAGCGGCAACGTCTTTGGCACCGTGCTTGGAATCGCCTTTCTGGCCGTAGTGCACAACGCGTTTGTTTCATCCGGCATCAACACGTTCTGGTACGACGCGGTGAACGGTCTGATGTTGCTGATCGCAATCCTGTTCAGCAAGTACATCGAACGCAAGAACGCCCGAGCGGTGTTGAGCGCCAAGCAAATGAAACTGGATGAATCCGGGGGTTACCCCAAAGCGAACATGGCAGAGCAGCGAGCGTGACGCTCCAGCTGAGTAATGCATGGATTTTGTAGGCTGTCTTTGTTTAGAAATGCGCCCATCTGAATCACGGTTGCGCGTTTGTGAAGGTTACTGACGTCGATTCTTTGACCGACGTCTGTATTGGAGCCGTCCCGAAGGGGTGCGGATTATTGGAAGGTCTGAGGAGGATGTTGATATGGCAATGCTCAAGAAGTTAGTCGTTTCTGTTTCCGCAGCAATCGTTTTGTGCGGAATCGCAAGTGCTCCAGCCAGAGCTGCAGAAGAAACCTACGGCATGGTAGTGTTTCTGAAAGGTTCGGAGTTTTTCAACTGGGCGTATGCCGGTTTCCAGGATGCGGCCAAGACCGTTGGCGCCAAGACCGAACTTCAAGGTCCGGCCGATTGGGATGCTTCCGCCGAAGCGCGTGCGGTTGACCAACTGGTGGCCAAGGGCGTAAAGGGCGTCGCGGTTACGGCCGGTGATGCAAACACGCTGGTGTCCTCAATCGACAAGGGAATCGCCAAGGGCGTTCCGATCGTTACGTTTGACTCGGATTCGCCAAAGAGCAAGCGTCTGCTGTTTGTTGGTACCAACCACTACAATGCAGGCTATCAGGCCGGCCTGAAGATGGGCAAGTTGCTCGGCGACAAGGGCCGCATCGGCATTTCGATGATTCCGGGTCTTGATTCGATCAATGGTCGCATCGCCGGTTTTGAAGCCGGTCTGGCCAAGGCTGCTCCGGGAGCCAAGGTTGTCGTGAAGGTAAACGACGAAGGCGATCTGCAGAAGGCCGAAACGGTCAACACAGCGATGCTCCAGGCCAATCCGGAAATCAACGGCATCTTCTGCGCACACGGCAATCCGGCTACCGGCGCTGCTGCTGCCGCACGCAATGTCGGACGCGACAAGGGTGACAACAAGGTACAAGTCATGGGCTTCGCGATCGACGTGCCGATTCTGCAGATGGTCGAGCGCGGTGAGCTTGTCGGTACGGTTGCCCAGAATCCCTACATGATGGGCGTCATGTCATTCCACATGCTCTATTCAGCTGCTCACAAGACACAGTTTGACAACATGAACCAGCCTGGTTTCGGCAATGTTCCGTCTTCGGACCTCGACACCGGTGTTGCCATTCTGCTGAAGGGCGACGCCGCACTGAAGACTCTCGCCAAGCCGCCGAAGCTCTAACGGCGCTAGCACCCCCACCGCTTTTTGGTCTGATCCCAGGCCCGCCGTATTCCGGTGTGGCGGGCCTGCTTCGCTCAAAAATCACGGTTACAGCATGATTTTGTGGTTTTTTTGAAGGAAATTTGTGATGGCGAAAACATTCGACTGGCAACTGCCGACCGAGATCAAGTTCGGATCTGGGAAAATAGAAGAGGCCGGCGCAGTGTGCCGCCGGTATGGGACCAAGTGTCTGATTGTGACCACGGCCTCAGAACCCTGGCTGGAAATACTTGTGGTTCGCGTAAAAGCGATCCTCGCTGCGTCGGGGGTTGAGAGCAAGTGGTATTCTGGAATCGGGGTCAACCCAACTACCGACCAGATCACCGGCGGGGCAGAAGCAGCTCGCTCATTCGGCGCGCAGGTCGTGCTCGGTCTTGGCGGCGGTTCGAGCATGGATGGCGCAAAAGCAATCGCGGTAGAAGCCACGCACACGGATACCTGCTGGGACTACCTCTGGTTCCGCGAAACTCAACCAACCAGCGCAACCTTGCCGGTGGTGGCCGTTACAACCACGTCAGGCACCGGTTCGCAGCTGACCCAGGTAGCAGTGGTAACAAAAACCGACGAACGTTGCAAATCAGCAATCTATAACGATATGGTCTTGCCACGGGTCGCCATCGTGGATCCCGACCTGATGACAAGCATTCCGCCACGGATGACAGCATTTACGGGGTTCGATGCTTTTACGCATGCGTTTGAGACATTCATACACCCCGGTTGCAACCCTTACATCGAAATGATGGCCCGTGAGGCGATCTCTCTTGTCCTGAAATGGCTCCCTAAAGCAGTTGCCAACGGCAACGATACCGAGGCGCGTTATTACATGGCTTTAGCAGACTCTCTGGCCGGACTTTGCATTCGCAGTGCCGGCGTAACTCTGCCGCATGGCATGGGCATGGCTATCGGAGGAATGTATCCGCACGTCGCTCACGGTCAGTCGCTGGCCATCGTTTATCCGGCGTTTATGGAATACACCCAGGCTGCGGCACCTTACCAGTTTGCCTGGCTAGCCAGACAATTGGATCCGACCGCTGCATCACTCGATGATGCCAAGGCCGCTGCTCTAGCCCCTGCCTTGCTTTCCGGATTCATCAAAGCGATTGGTATCTCGCAGAAACTACGCGACGTAGCTGTGCCCGAGACGGAATTGGATGCACTCACGGTGGCCTGCATGGTGTTGCCTGATTACAAGAACAATCCTCGGGTCGCAACCCCGGAAGATATGTCGGCACTCGTTTACGCGAGTTGGTGAATCGAATTCTCCGACCGTCCAAAGGGAAGAATCGATTGCGACCGGGGCCCGCTAATTGTTGAAATGACGGTGCCAACCGGTTTTGGCACCGTGTGAATAGTGTATGGAGAGTTAGACATGAAACAAGCCACAATGGAAAAGCCCGGAAGCATCCGTTTCGATGATGTCGCCGCAACGCCACCGGGCGCAGGGGAAGTTGGAATTCACGTGCAGCAGATCGGCATTTGCGGCTCCGATATCCACGTCTGGCACGGCTCGCATCCCTTTACACCGTACCCGGTCATTCAAGGGCACGAATTCATGGGTGTCGTCGAGGCGGTTGGATCTGGAGTCGACAGCGCCCCGCCAATCGGTAGCAAGGTGACCGCACTGCCGCAGATTGTCTGCGGACACTGTAACCCCTGCAAGAAGGGTCGCTTCAACATCTGCGAAAACCTGAAGGTACGTGGCTTTCAGGCGGATGGCTGCGGTCGCGAGTACTACAACATCCCGGCGGAACGACTGGTGCGTCTCCCCGACGATTTTTCCGCCGATCAAGGCGCTTTCGTCGAACCCGTCTCCGTTGCCGTACACTCCTGCAACCGCGCCGGCGATTTGACCGGGCGCAATGTAGTCGTCCTTGGTGCAGGAACCATCGGGAACCTGATCGCCCAAGTCGCCAAAGTACGCGGCGCCGCCAAGGTTCTAATCACCGATATCGCCGACCATCGACTTGAGGTTGCCAAACAATGTGGTGTCGATTTCGCCATCAACACCGCACAGCAATCGCTCAAGGAGGCCACTACTGCCGCGTTCGGCGACGGTGGTTTTGATCTCGCCTTCGAAGCAGCTGGCGTCGAAGCCTCGCTCGACTCGGCCGTCAAGTCCATCGAAAAGGGCGGGATGGTCCTCATCGTCGGGGTCTACGGCAAACCTCCCGTGGTCGACATGGGCGTTGTTGGTGAACACGAGATCGTTCTGGCCGGAAGCATGATGTACTGGCGTGACGACTGGGAAGAGGCGGTAAGACTGTTGGCTTCGTCGATCAAGATTGCGCCGCTGGTCTCCAGGCATTTTTCGTTTGCCGAGTGGACGGATGCTTACCACTACATCGATACAAACGGTGCGTCGATCATGAAGGTTATGGTCGATATGCCGGCTTAAATGTTCTGACTGGATGGAGTATGCTTGGCCTCATCCGCGACAGACAAGCAGAATCTGGACTGAACTCGGCGGCGGGGTAAACTACCTCTGTCAGGCTCAGGAACACAAAACGGAATCTCAGGAGTGCATGAGTTGAATAAATGAGCAGCACATTTAACATTTAGTGGCGAACCAAAATGGGCAAGCGAGTCGAAAAAGCGGAAAATTCTAAGGCCAATCTTGAGATTGTTCACAAGGAGCCGGAATCGGCCTTTACTTGTATCGCCCACCCGTGGCCCTGGCCTCAGTGCGTCTGGCACCACCACAAGGAATATGAGATCCATCTCATTCAGCATGCGTCAGGGACCGCCTGGGTGGGCGATTACATTGGTCCTTTCAGCCCCGGTCACCTCGTTCTGGTAGGCCCCGATCTTCCTCATAATTGGACCAGCCACAGCATTGCGACTCCTGATCAACCGCCCCAGGAAGATCATGTTATTCAGTTTACGCTCGATTCGTTTGGGCAGGGCTTCTTCGACATCCCGGATTTGGCTGAGATTAAGGAATTACTTAATCGTGGTGCGCAAGGAGTTGAGTTTTTAAGCTATGGCGAAGCCACGCTGGCGAAAATAACCCGATTGAGATTCCTGTCGGGCGCGGAGCGTTTTCTTTGTTTGCTGGAAATTCTGAAGAGCCTCGCCGAGATTGGGGATTGCCGCGTCTTGTGTAGCCAAACCTATTCGCCTGTTCTTGGCGATACAAACGTGATGCGTATTAACAAAGTCCTCTCCTACATGCGTTTGAACATGGCTACTGACATTACGCTTGAATCTGCTTGCACCTATCTGCATATGCAACCGCGCTCCTTCAGTCGTTTCTTTAACCAGATTACCGGACGACGGTTCAGTGACTACCTGTGCGAAATGCGCATCGGTGAGTCGTGCAGTTTGCTATTGAATACCGACCGTCCGATCACCGACATCTGTTTTGCGGTCGGCTTTAGCAATATCTCATGGTTTAACCGATGTTTTCTCGAAATCAAGGGAGTGACACCAAGAGAGTATCGACGATCCGCTGTAGCTCGTTACGGACCGTTCGATTCACGAGGTAATCTGGCCAGCGAGTCACGGACGGTTGCTACGCAGGCATAGCGTCTCTAAAGCTAGAACTAACTAGTCGGAGCAAGACCGGCTTAACAAAGGACAGAGGAATTTCAACGTGAATCTATTTGAGAAATCAACCGGGCGGACTCTGGATGTTAGATTGTCGTGGATGAACGAACCCTTGTCATGGGAGTTCGTTGAAGAATCACTTCAAATAGATGTTCCGGAATCGGCTGATTTTTTTCAAGACCCCGCAGGGGTGAATGTTCGAAGTTCTGCCCCGTTTCTCTATTGCGAAGCAGAAGGCGACTTCTCGTTAACTGCAAGAGTAGATGTTGATATGATCGACGCCTATGACTCTGGTTGCATCATGGTCATGGTCGACGAAAAACATTGGGCAAAATTGTGTTTTGAGCTTGTAAATCAGACGCCAACAATCGTCAGCGTTGTGACAAAGAACGTATCCGATGATTGCGTATCGGAGAAGATTGGAACAGCCAAGCCGTATTTAAGGATACTCAGGTCTGGCAATTGCTTTGGCTTCCATTATTCACTTGACGCGGTCGAGTGGACTCTCGTTAGGTTCTTTGGCATGGATGCCCCGAGAATAGTGAAGATTGGAGTGGTCGGTCAGTGCCCAGTTGGAAAAGGGACAATCGTTCGTTTTAAGAGATTCGATCTCGAAATATCTAGTATTGGCGATGCAAGGACGATCGACTGAGGCGTCTGCCAAGGACATCTGCCTTGGGAAATCGACAGAAGCATCAGCCGATGCCACTTTGTTGGGTATTGCATGGAACAGGCGCTGCTGGATCAATCAAGCCCCGGTCCTGTAGAGCCTGCCACAAGGTGTCTGGGATGGCCGTCTCAAGCCATTCAAGGTTTTGCCTCAACTGAGCGTCAGTTCTGATACCAACTACGCTTGATACTACTGCCGGGTGCGCCATCGGGAATTGAATCGCAGCTGCCGGTAGTGGCACAGAAAACTCATCGCAGGCACTTTTCAACGAGCGCACACGTTCAACGATTTCCGCGGGTGCATCATTAAAATTAAATTTGTTGTTTCCGGCTAAGATGCCCGAATTAAAAACACCCGCAATAACTACGCCCGTTCCGTTGCGGTGACATTCGTCCATGAGCGTCGTCAAGCATTTTTGTTCCAACAGGGTATAGCGCCCAGCAAGCATCGCGCAATCAAGATCAAATTCTTGCATGGCATCATGCACTACTTCCCATTCATTTACTCCCAAGCCCACCGCCGTCACTTGGCCGGATCGCCTCAACTCATCTAAAGCACGGAACCCCCCTCCTGTTGTGAGTTGAGTCCAATAGTGATCATGAGTAGCCGCGTGAGTGAATCGACCTATATCGTGTACGTAAAGGATATCAATTCTCGCCACCATCAAGCGTTGCTGGCTGTCTTCAAACGAACGCATTACTCCATCATAGCTGTAGTCAAAGTGTGGTCTAAAGGGATACGGTTTGGCCCAACCGTCATCCCCAGGTTTTACCGTAGCGTCCGGCCGCATAAGGCGCCCTACCTTGGTGCTCAGTACGTAGCTATCCCGGGAATGTGCAACCAATTGCTGACCGAGCATGTGCTCGGAACGGGTGTAACCATAGTACGGCGCCGTGTCAAAGTAGCGAATACCCGCTGTCCAGGCCGCCGTGAATACCCCGGCCACTTCTTCAGCCGAGGTTTCACGGTACAGGCCGCCCATCTGGGAACACCCCAAACCCAGGGTCGTCTAAAGAGGACCCCAGAGTCAAGACAGTAATGGACTCAGTTTAAGCTGTACATTCGACTGCACTTGCAGCTGGACGGCGCTGCCCCGGTTTTGCTTTTGACGTTGCCGTTGCTTCTGACGTTGTCGTTGCTTTTGACTTTGTTGTTGCTTCTGCACTTGCCTTTGCGGTGGAGGACACCCCTGTGGAGCGTAGCGGAACAGGGGTGTCCTCCACCGCGCGCGGAAACTTATCTACGATCAT
>JAIFNM010000174.1 GCA_020047725.1 Betaproteobacteria bacterium | reverse complement strand
AGTATCTTGATCGCCGCGACTTTTTCGACAAAATGCGCGGGATACTGACGCACTACAGTATTCCACCCTCGCAAATCGAGGTCGAAATCACCGAAAACATCTGCATCCGCAACCCGCAACACGCCATCGAACAACTCAACAGACTATGCCAACTCGGTGTCAGTGTGGCCATTGATGATTTCGGCACTGGTTATTCTTCACTGTCGTACCTGCATCGTTTTCCGGTTCATACAATCAAGATCGACCAGTCCTTCGTCAAGGAAATCAAGAGCGAAAGCGGCCACTTCCCGGTGGTTCTGGCAATTATCTCGATCGCACGCGGGCTGGATCTAAAAATCGTCGCCGAGGGCGTAGAAACCTCAGAGCAGGCGCGCTACCTTGAACAGTCAGGGTGCACAACGATGCAGGGGTATTACTACTTCAAGCCGCTTTCCCGCCAACAGTTCTCCGAACTACTACATCAGAAACAGGCGATCAGCGCCTGAGCCCGTGCCATATCACGGCCGCTGACAAAGTCCGGCCAGCCTGATCGTCTATAATTCGTCGCTTTTCCGCATCGCATCAAATCGCCCAAGTGCCTCAATCCAAACCCACCGCCCTGCTGTCGGTAGCCCAGCCTTCATTCAAAGCTGGAGAACGTACGCAATTTCCGCCGTTTTCCGGCTCAGCCGACGCGCTGCACATCGCGCAATTGGCAAGTAAAGACGGAAAACACACGCTGCTCGCCGTGTTGACTGCAAGCGCAAGTGATGCTCAACGCCTGCTCGATGAAATCCCGTGGTTCGCACCCGAACTGCGCGTACGCCTGCTGCCGGACTGGGAAACGCTTCCCTACGACAGCTTCTCACCGCACCACGACCTCATTTCAGAACGACTGGCCACGCTCTACAGCGTCACGCGCGGTGAATGCGACGTGCTGCTGGTGCCGGCATCGACGGCCGCGTACCGATTCACGCCGCCTGCATATCTGGCCGCATATACCTTTTTTCTGAAAACGGGTGAGACGCTCGACGCCGAAAAATTCCGCACTCAGCTCACGCTGGCTGGTTACACGCATGTCACGCAGGTGGTTGCTCCTGGCGAATACTCGGTGCGTGGCGGACTGGTCGACCTTTTCCCGATGGGTTCGCCGCTGCCATTCCGCCTCGACCTGTTCGATGACGAAATCGAAAGCATAAAGACCTTCGATGTTGACACTCAGCGCACCTTGTATCCGGTACCGGAAGTTCGCCTGCTGCCAGCGCGTGAATTCCCGCTCGACGACAAGGGGCGTACCCGTTTCCGCCAGCGTTTCCGCGAGCTTTTCGAAGGCGATCCGGCACGCTCCGGTATCTACAAGGACGTCTCCAATGGCATCCCGTCGGCCGGCATCGAATACTGGCTGCCGCTGTTTTTCGAGGAAACGGCGACGCTCTTAGACTACCTGCCGAAAGACACGGTTCTCTGTCTGCACAACGACGTGCCCGAAGCCATCCGCGCCTTCTGGCGTGATGCCCAGTCGCGCTACGACATGCTCTCCGGCGAAAAAAGCCGGCCGCTCTTGCCGCCGGGCGATCTTTTTCTCGCTGAAGAACCGTTCTTTACGGCTGCAAAACCGTATGCCCGCTTGATTTTAGCCGCCGGAACGAACGGCTCGACGACCGCCCCGCCGCTCGTCGCCGTCGACCGTCGCGCCGATGATCCGCTCACTCGCTTAAAGGCCTTCGTCGACAGCTTTTCAGGCCGTGTGCTATTGCTCGCTGAATCTGCCGGGCGCCGAGAAACACTCTCCGGGCTCCTTGCCGAATATGGCCTGAAACCCGACGCGAGCAGCGATCTAGGGGGGTTTCTTACCAGCACCAGCAAGTTGTCACTCGGCGTCGCGCCGCTGCACGATGGTTTTCTCCTTGGCCAATTCGCTTTCATCACCGAGTCCGAGTTGTACGCTGGCAGTCCGTCGCGACGAACGCGCCACGCCGTACAACGCAAGGCCTCACTCGACAACTGGCTGCGCGACCTGACTGAACTCAAGGTTGGCGATCCAGTGGTGCATGAACAGCACGGCATCGCCCGCTATCAGGGGCTCGTTCACCTCGACCTCGGCGAAGGCGACATGGAGTTTCTCGAACTCCATTATGCCAACGAAGCCAAGCTTTACGTGCCGGTGTCTCAGTTTCATGTCATATCTCGCTATTCCGGCAACGACCCGGACGCCGCACCGCTGCATACTCTTGGCACCCAGCAATGGGAAAAGGCAAAACGCCGCGCTGCAATGCAGGCACGCGACACGGCGGCCGAACTGCTTTCGCTCTACGCCATGCGCGCCGCCCGCAAAGGCCACGCCTTCGAGTTTACGGCACACGATTACGATGCCTTTGCCGATGGCTTCGGCTTTGAGGAAACGGTCGACCAGGCCGCTGCCATCAACGCCGTTATCGACGACATGAAGACATGAAGTCGGGCAAACCGATGGATCGCCTGGTGTGCGGCGATGTCGGCTTCGGCAAGACTGAAGTCGCCCTGCGCGCCGCCTTCTGCGCGGTGGCTGGCGGCAAGCAGGTCGCCGTGCTGTGCCCGACCACCCTGCTCTGCGAACAGCACTTCCAGACCTTCAGCGACCGCTTTGCCGACTGGCCGGTGAAGATCGTCGAGCTGTCGCGCTTCCGCTCAGCCAAGGAAACCACGCTGGCACTCAAGGAACTCGCCGAAGGCAAGGTCGACATCGTTATCGGCACGCACAAGCTACTGCAGAAGGATGTGAAGTTCACGCGCCTCGGGCTGGTCGTCATCGATGAGGAGCACCGCTTCGGCGTACGCCAGAAAGAGGCACTCAAGGCCTTGCGCGCTGAGGTCGACGTATTGACGTTGACCGCAACGCCGATCCCGCGAACTTTGGGCATGTCACTCGAAGGCCTGCGCGATTTCTCGGTGATCGCCACCGCACCGCAAAAGCGACTGGCGATCAAGACCTTCGTTTCAAAGTTCTCGGATGGCATCATTCGCGAGGCACTGCTACGCGAATTCAAACGCGGCGGGCAGGTGTACTTCCTGCATAACGAAGTCGACACCATCGAGAATATGCGGGAGAAGCTGACCAAGCTGCTGCCGGAAGCACGCATTGCTGTCGGCCATGGTCAGATGAACGAACGCGAGCTTGAGCGCGTAATGCGCGACTTCACTCAACAGCGCACGAACCTGCTGCTGTGCACGACGATCATCGAAACCGGCATCGACAACGCGCACGCCAACACCATCATCATCAACCGTGCTGACAAGTTCGGCCTCGCCCAGTTGCACCAGTTGCGCGGCCGTGTTGGACGCTCGCACCACCAGGCCTACGCTTACCTGCTGACACAAGGCGGTTCCGGCGAAGATTCCGGGCTCACCAAACAGGCTAGGCAACGACTGGAAGCGATCCAGATGATGGACGAACTCGGCGCCGGCTTCTACCTGGCCATGCACGACCTCGAAATCCGTGGTGCCGGCGAGGTGCTTGGCGAAAACCAGTCGGGCGAGATGCAGGAAGTCGGCTTCAACCTGTTTACCGAAATGCTCAACCGGGCAGTCGCTTCGCTCAAGCAGGGCAAGGAACCGGATCTGATGCAACCGCTCGGTATCGCCACCGAAATCAACCTGCACACGCCGGCGCTACTCCCCAACGACTATGCACCGGATGTGCACGAACGCCTCACCCTCTACAAGCGCTTGGCCAACGGCGACTCGCTCGACGACATCACGGCGATGCACGAGGAACTGGTCGACCGATTCGGCGAATTGCCACCACAGGCCCAGTCACTGCTTGACAGCCATCGCCTGCGCTTGCTCTGCAAGCCACTTGGCATCATCAAGGTCGACGCCACCTCTGAGCAAATTGTCCTGCACTTCGAACCCAATCCGCCGATTGAGCCGATTCGCATCATCAACCTGATCCAGAAGGACAGGAACTACAAGCTCGCGGGACAGGATAAACTGTCACTTAAACGACATTCGCCAACGCTTGCTGATCGTGTTGGCGCGGTCAAGGATTTGTTGAGACAACTAAAACCATGACACACCCGGATAAAACCAACATCAACACCCCCGATATCGAAAACGTCAATGTTCTCGATTTCGACGCGATGCCCTCGCCCGAGGACATTCACGCCTCCGTACCGCTCACCGAAAACGCCGCCCGGACGGTAATGCAGGGGCGCGAAGCGCTGCGCAACGTTCTCGACCGCAAGGATCACCGCCTGTTCGTTGTCGTCGGTCCCTGCTCGATTCACGACCCGGTGGCTGGTCTCGACTACGCACGCCGCCTAAAGAAGCTGGCCGACGAAGTGAGTGACACGCTGCTGGTTGTCATGCGCGTGTATTTCGAGAAGCCACGCACCACTACCGGCTGGAAGGGTTACATCAACGATCCGGACATGGACGACTCCTTCCATGTCGATGAGGGCATGAAAAAAGCCCGTCAGTTCCTGCTCGATGTCGCCGAAATCGGTTTGCCGGCCGGTACCGAAGCGCTCGATCCGATCTCGCCGCAATTTCTCGGTGACCTGATTGCGTGGACAGCCATCGGCGCACGCACCACGGAATCGCAAACACATCGAGAAATTTCATCAGGTCTGTCGACGCCGGTCGGCTTCAAGAACGGGACCAACGGTGATATCGGCATTGCGGTCAACGCCATCCTTTCGGCGTCGCGGCCACACAGTTTCCTGGGCATCAACGGTCAGGGACGTACCGCTATCGTTCGCACACGCGGCAACCGCTACGGTCACCTTGTGCTGCGCGGCGGCGATGGTCGGCCCAACTACGATACGGTCAGCGTGCAGATGGCCGAACAGGCGCTGATGACTGCCAAATTGCCGCCCAACATCGTCGTCGACTGCTCGCACGCCAACAGCTACAAAAAACCCGAGCTGCAACCGCTGGTGATGGCCGACGTGGTCAATCAACTTCGCTTCGGCAACCAGTCGCTGCTGGGCGTGATGATCGAATCTAATCTCGTCGCCGGCAACCAACCGATCCCCGAGAAGCTATCGCAACTCAAATACGGCTGCTCGGTTACCGACGCCTGCGTCGACTGGGAAACCACCGAGAAAATGCTGCGCGACGCCGCCGGATTCCTACGCGACGTGCTGCCCAAGCGCAAGCCATAAATTTTAGCAATCACTCTCAAGGAGAATCAATTGACTGCCAATCGCCCCCTGATCCGCCCCTTTACTGCTTTGCGTCCGCGCACCGAACACGCCGCAGCTGTCGCCGCGCCGCCCTACGATGTGCTTTCCAGCGAAGAAGCCCGCGTTCGCGCCGCCGGCAAGCCCTACTCCTTCCTGCACATTTCCAAGGCCGAGATCGACCTACCGCCGGAAGTCGACCACTACGCGCCAGAGGTCTATGCCAAGTCGGCGGAAAACCTCAAGGCCCTGATCGAGCAGGGCATCCTCATCCGCGACGCCAAGCCCTGCTACTACGCCTACCGGCTAGTCATGGGCTCACACACGCAGACGGGCCTGATCGCCGCCGCTTCGGTCGCCGACTACGACACCAATCGTATCCGCAAGCACGAATTCACGAGGCCGGACAAAGAAGACGACCGTGTGCGTCAAATTGAAGCTCTTAACGCCCAAACTGGTCCAGTGTTACTCGCCCATCAGGACAGCGACGAAGCCGAGCGCCTGATTTCTGCCGCGACGGCCAACGCCCCGATTGCCGATTTGACCGCGGACGACGGCATCAAGCACACGCTGTGGCTGATCGACGATGCCGTCGCTATTGAACGCATCAGCGCTGTCATCGGCGCCATGCCCAACCTCTATATCGCCGACGGACACCACCGCTCGGCGGCGGCTTCACGCGTGGCGGCGGCACGGCGCGGCAAGGGCCGCCCGGAATCAGCCGAACACTTCCTGGCGGTCATCTTCCCCGCGCGCCAGATGCGCATCATGGATTACAACCGGGTGGTGCGCGATCTCAACGGCCACTCGGTTGAGGCCTTCCTCAAGGCTGTCGGCGAACGCTGCACGGTAACGCCATCGAGTGGCGTCGCCACGCCCGAGCGCTCCGGTACTTTTGGTATGTACCTCGACGGACGCTGGTATCACCTGGCCATCCGCCCCGAACTCGTGCCAGTGCAGGACCCGGTTCGCCGGCTGGATGTTTCGGTGCTCTCGGAACAGATTCTCGACCCGATCCTTGGCATTGCCGACCTGCGCCGCGATACGCGTATCGACTTCGTCGGCGGCATCCGTGGTCTTGGCGAACTGGAACGTCGCGTCAACAGCGGTGAAATGGCTGTTGCCTTCGCCATGTACCCGACGCAGATGACCGAACTGATGTCGGTTGCCG
>JAIFNM010000145.1 GCA_020047725.1 Betaproteobacteria bacterium | reverse complement strand
GGCGTCCATGGCAAACGGCAGTTGTGGCAGTTGATGTTCCATCATTTCTCCTTGAGTTGTCTTACGCGGGTTGTTTTATTCAACGGGTCGGTGCTTACTGAGCATCCGGTTTGATTTTTTCATTGCTTACTGAGGTAACCGTTGCCTCCGCACGACCACTGTGGAAGGAGACAGCGATCCTGTCGTTTGGTTCCAGCGATCGGCTGTCACGCAGGATTGTTCCCTTGCCGTCAGTGACAATGCTGTAACCACGCGCCAGTACGGCATTCGGGTTGAGGTGCGACAAGCTGGCCGCGATGCGGGCGAGATCGCCTGATTTGTTCAGGAGGCTTTTTTGCCATTCGCCGTGCAGTTTTGGGGCGAGCGCTTCAAGCCGTCGCGCAATACGACTGGTGTCCGGGCGGGCAAACACAAGCCGTCTGGACAGACTGGCGAGGGCATTGCGACCGCGCGAACTGGCCTGCGTCAGGCCGTTGTCAAGGCGTCGCTGCAAATTGAGCAGTTTGTCGCGTTGTTGCGCCAGGCCTTGCGCCGGATGTTGTAAACGACGCGCGAGGCCGTCGAGGTGCTGGCTGCGCTGATCGAGATTTCGCTCGATCAGGCGACTGAGAGCAAGCCGATAGTCGACAAGGCGCACCATCAGCGTCGAGCGCTCCGGCGCAGCGAGTTCGGCCGCCGCCGTCGGCGTGGGGGCGCGTTGGTCGGCGGCGAAATCGGCAATGGTGAAGTCGGTTTCGTGGCCGACGCCACTGATCGTCGGGATGGAACAACTGCGGATGGCCCGGGCGACTGCTTCGTCATTGAATGACCACAGGTCTTCAAGGCTGCCACCGCCGCGACAGACGATCAGGACATCACATTCCTGCCGTTCGCTGGCGCTGCCGATGGCAGCGGCAATCTGCGCGGCTGCCCCATCGCCCTGCACTGGAGTCGGGTAGAGCACAATGTTTACGTGTGGTGCGCGCCGGGTGAGCGTGCTCAGAACATCTCTCAAGGCGGCTGCTTGTGGCGAGGTGACGATGCCGATGCGGCGCGGGAAGGTAGGCAGCGGGCGCTTGCCTTCGCTGGCGAAAAGTCCCTCGCGTTCAAGCTTTTCCTTGAGGCGAAGAAACTGCTCGTAGAGATTACCGACCCCGGCTTTGCGCGCCGCCTCGACGTTGAGCTGGAAGTCGCCCCGGGCTTCGTAAAGCGTGACCAGCACACGGGCTTCGATGTGCTGACCGTTTTCCAGCCGCCAGCCAAGAAGCTGGGCGCGGTTGCGGAACATGACGCAGCGCACCTGAGCAACCGCGTCCTTAAGGGAGAAATAGACGTGGCCGGAGGCGGCGAACGTGAGGTTGGAGACTTCGCCGCTGACCCAGCAGAGTGGAAAGGCTGATTCGAGTCGCTCCCGTGCAAGCCGGTTGAGCGTTGAAACCGTGATGACCGGGGCTGATGGCGCAAGGCCTGCGCCGTATGAGTTGGTTTGAGTCATGCACCAATTCTACATCCTTGTCAATTCATTCACACTCTGAGCGGGTTTCGGCGAAGGCGTGCCTTGAAAACCTTGTGCTTGCTAGTGTTCAAATTAACCGCATGATTTATAAAGCTTATTTGTGCTGCCTGTTTTTTCTGCAAAGTAAGCAAAGTCCTTTAAAAAACGGTACTTACGCTTCCAGGTCGCTTTCAATCCACAATCTTATCCACAGATTTTGTGGATAAGATTCTTTTTATTACTTTAGTACAGGGGTTGCCGCTGGCGTCCGCTCAGGCTAAAGTCTCTGGCTGAAGAAATCTCTAGGGGAAAACGTGTTTTCAATCATTCTGGCGGCCGGATGGCCCATTTGGCCCTTGCTGTTGGCGTCGATTATCGCTGTTGCACTGATCATTGAGCGACTGGTGAGTTTGCGTCGCGCGAAAATATTGCCGGCGGGTTTGCTGCAACGCGTGGTTG
Source organism: Betaproteobacteria bacterium (assembly GCA_020047725.1). Lineage (GTDB taxonomy): Bacteria > Pseudomonadota > Gammaproteobacteria > Burkholderiales > Rhodocyclaceae > Propionivibrio. The sequence goes on along the minus strand of JAIFNM010000145.1, from coordinate 11,033 downwards.
CCGAGTACCGGCAGCAGGGCGCGAGCGAAGCGATGCTGACCAACCTGGAAGCGCAGTCTCCGCTTGGTCGCGTACTGGCGGCTGGCTTGCGCAATGTTGGCAGTTCGCGCGAGATCATGCGCGAGTCGATTGAAGAGGCTGGTGGCGTGGTGGCGCATGAACTTGAGCGTTATCTCACCACGCTCGGCACGATTGCTTCGATCAGTCCGCTGATGGGGCTGTTTGGTACCGTGGTTGGCATGATCGAAATTTTCGGTTCACAGTCACCGACGGGAACCAACCCGATGCAGTTGGCGCACGGTATCTCGGTTGCTCTGTATAACACGGGCTTTGGTCTGATTATCGCCATTCCGGGGATGATCTTCTGGCGCCACTTCCGCGCGCTGGTCAACGGTTTTGTACTTGAGATGCAGCAGCAGTCAGTACGTCTGGTCGAGGTTTTGCACGGCGAGCGCAAGGCTTGAGGAGCGATCGATGAATTTTCAACGTGGCCGCGACCATGATGTGCCCGAAATCAATCTGATACCGTTGATCGATGTGCTGCTGGTGATCATCATCTTCCTGATGCTGACGACGACTTACGCCAAATTCTCCGGGCTGGAGATCAATCTGCCGACGGCTGACGCCAACAAACAGGCCGAGCAGCCCAATGAGGTCAGTGTAGCGGTGACGGCGAGCGGGCAGGTTCTGGTCAATAAGGCACCACTGGCTGCAGCCGACGTGAAATCGATCAGCGAGGCGCTGATCCGGGCGGCTGGAGACAACAAGGATCCGGTCATCGTCATCAATGCCGATGCCAAGGCGACGCACCAGAGCGTGGTGGACATCATGCAGGCGGCCCAGACCGCCGGCTATCCGCACATTTCGTTCGCCACGCAATCGCCGCACTGATGGCGCGTTGATGCTCTTTTCCGGCATCGCACAGCGCCTCCCCCGCTTGTGGTACCGGCGGCAACTGGCCATTGCCCTTTTACCCTTGTTGCCCGTCTCCTGGTTGTTCCGACTGCTGGTCGGTATGCGGCACGGTTTGTATCGTTGCGGTGCGATGCGTTCGCATTCGCTGCCCGTGCCGGTGATCGTGATTGGCAATCTGACGGTCGGTGGCAGCGGCAAGACGCCGCTGGTACTCTGGTTGGTCGAGGGTTTGCGCGAAACAGGCTGGCGACCGGGGATTATCAGTCGCGGCTATGGCCGTGCGGCAGACGGTGTGCAATCGGTTGGCGTAGATTCCGCTTCGGCGCTCGTTGGTGATGAACCCCTGTTGCTGGCGCGTCGCAGCGGCGTACCGGTCTTTGTCAGTCGTGACCGCGTCGCTGCAGGACTGGCCTTGCTGAAAGCCCATCCCGATTGTGACGTGATCGTTTCTGACGACGGCCTGCAGCATTACCGTTTGCAACGCTCGGTCGAAGTTGCCGTGTTTGACGGACGCGGCGCGGGAAATGCTGAGGTTTTGCCTGCAGGGCCATTACGCGAGCCGCTGCAACGCCTGTCGGCGCTAACGGCAGTGGTGTGGAATTCGACCGACGAAGCTCGTGCGCTGATTCAGAATGTTCCCTCAGGTTTGCCGCAGTTCGCGATGCGTCTGGTCGGTCGGCGCTTTGTTTCCCTAGGCAATGCGCAACAAAGCTGTACGGAAGCCGATCTGCGAGGCAGGCGCTTGTACGCGATTGCCGGTATCGGCGATCCCGCCCGCTTCTTTACACAACTGGAAGCCATTGGCCTTGAATTCGAGGCGCATCCGTTTCCCGATCATCACAACTACACGGCTTCTGACCTTGCTTTCGCCTACGATGGCGTGCTGCTGATGACCGAGAAAGATGCGGTAAAATGCGTCGCACTGATTACGCACGAGGCATGGATGCTTCCTGTTGAAGCGCATCTTGATGCGGCCACCGGCGGTAACACCCTGCTAGATACCATTCTGGAGAAAATTGATGGACGCTCGCTTGCTTGATATTCTCGTTTGTCCGATTTGCAAAGCCAATCTCGAATACCGCAAGGCCGAGGCGGAACTGGTCTGCAAACCCTGCAAGCTGGCGTTCCCGGTGCGCGATGACATTCCTATCATGCTTGAAGACGAGGCCCGGCAGCTCAAGACCGAAGAACTCTGATTTCAGGAGATGCCATGAATTTCAAGGTTGTTGTTCCCGCCCGCTACGCTTCAACCCGCCTGCCGGCCAAACCACTGCTCGATCTTGGCGGCAAGCCAATGGTCGCGCGGACCGCCGAGCGTGCTGTTCTTTCGGGTGCGGAAGAAGTCTGGGTGGCTACCGATCATGCGGACGTGCAGGCAGCAGCTGAGCGGCATGGTCTATCGGTGATGCTGACGCGTACTGATCATCCGACCGGAACGGATCGCCTGTCTGAAGTCGTTGAAAGGCGCGGCTGGAGCGATGACACCATTGTTGTGAATGTGCAGGGTGACGAGCCGTTGATCGACCCGGAAACGATCTCGCTGATGGCGCGGAAACTGGCGGCGAGCGGCGCAGATATTGCGACCGTTGGGCATCCGATCAACAATACCTCTGATTTCTTCAATCCCAACATCGTCAAGCTGGTGTGCAAGGCGGATGGCGATGCGCTGTATTTTTCCCGCGCGCCGATTCCGTATGCGCGTGACCACTTTGCCCGGGAAGCGGGCAAGGAAACGCTGCCCGCCGGAATCCCGGCCTACCGGCACATTGGCCTCTATGCCTATCGCGTCAGTTTTCTGAAGGCGTATGCGCGTTTGACGCCGTCGCCGCTTGAGGGGTTTGAGGCTCTTGAACAGTTGCGTGCCCTGTGGCATGGGTTCCGCATCAGCGTGGTGATTTCGGAGCATTTGCCGCTGCCGGGCGTAGATACGCCTGAAGATGCAGCGGCCATGCAGGCGTGGTTCAGCAAGAAATGACGCAGGGAATGAAATCGTTTGACCGTTCGGACAATTGAAGGTACTTTTCAAGAACAATCAATTTTTTCGGGGAGTGGAGAATAATGAGACTAATCCTGCTTGGCGCGCCAGGCGCCGGTAAAGGAACACAAGCCAAATTCATCTGCGAAAAGTACCGGATTCCACAGATTTCCACCGGCGACATGCTGCGCACTGCGATCAAAGCGGGTTCTCCTCTTGGAGTCGAAGCCAAAAAGGTAATGGATGCGGGCAACCTGGTGTCCGACGACATTATCATCGGCCTGGTCAAGGACAGGTTGCAGCAGGCCGATTGCGAAGCCGGCTATCTGTTTGATGGCTTTCCGCGCACGCTCCCTCAGGCGGAGGCCATGAAGCTGGCAGGGGTTGCCCTGGACTACGTGCTTGAGATCGAAGTGGCCGATTCGGAGATCGTCGAACGTATGGGTGGTCGCCGCGTGCATCTGGCTTCAGGACGTACCTATCACGTCAAGTTCAATCCTCCGAAAGTTGAAGGCAAGGACGATGTCACTGGCGAAGACTTGATTCAGCGCGACGATGACCAGGAAGAAACCGTTATCAAGCGTCTCCATGTCTACCATTCTCAAACTCAGCCTTTGATCGAGTACTACAGCGCGTGGTTTGCCACCGGTGATGCCAAGGCACCCAAGTGCCGCAAGATTGCTGGCGTTGGCAGCGTCGATCAGATCAAACAGGCGGCTTTTGCCGCGTTGAGCTGATCTTTCTCCCTGCCAGTGAGCACCTTCAGTCTTGTCTGAAGGTGCTGGCAATTCTTATTACTCTGCCGCACGGCGCTTGAAGTCCTGTATGCGGAAGCCTGTTAGCCACAGAGCTGCGAAATAGCTCACCGCACCGAGCGCGACGATAAGCGAAAGCCGCAGCAAACGCTCCGTCAGGCTCCAGCGCATCCACTCCGCCGGATCACCACACGCAAACCACAGCGTAAGGCCCATGACCAGCATGGCTATTGCAAGCTTGGCATAAAACGTGGACCAGCCGGGCTGTGGCTTGTAGATTTGATGGCGACGCAGGCCGCGATAGAGCAATGTCGCATTCAGGCAGGCGGCCAGGCCAATGGAGAGTGCCAGTCCGGCATGCGCCAGGTTCAGGCCGTAGATAAAAACGATGTTGAACAGTTGAGTCATGAACAAAGTGAATAGTCCGATCTTCACCGGAGTACGTACATTCTGTTTGGCATAAAAACCGGGGGCCAGGACTTTCACAAGAATCAGTCCGAGCAGGCCGACACTATAGGCTACCAAGGCATCTCGGGTCTTGAACACATCGATGGCGGTGAATGCCCCGTGGTAAAAGAGGGTCGTAATCAGCGGCACGGCGATGATGGCCAGCGCCAAGGCTGCGGGTGCGGCGAGTAGCAAAGTCAAACGCAGCCCCCAGTCGAGCAATTTCGAGTAATCGTCAAGTTTACCTGCGGCGTGGTATTTGGCCAGCGAGGGCAGGAGAATGGTGCCGAGTGCCGCGCCGAGCATGCCGGATGGGAACTCCATCAGGCGGTCGGCGTAGTACAGCCAGGAGACGCTTCCTGTCCCCAGGAAAGAGGCGAAGATGGTATTGATCAGCAGGCTGATCTGGGCGACGGAAACGCCGAGCACGGCGGGCGCCATCAGTCTGAGGATACGTCGAACGCCGGGGTCCTGCCAGTCAAATGAGAAGCGCGGCAGCATGCCGATTTTTTTCAGGCTGGGTAGCTGGAATGCCAGCTGAAGAGCCCCTCCGAGGACGACCGCCCAACCCAGCGCCATGACCGGTTGGCTAAAGTACGGCGTTGCGAACAACGCCATGCCGATAAAGGTCAGGTTGAGCAATACCGGGGTAAAGGCCGGTATTGCAAATCGGCTCCAGGTGTTGAGAACACCGCCAGAGAGTGCGACCAGCGACATGAATAGAATGTAAGGAAAGGTGATGCGCGTCAGTTCGACCGTCAGCGTGAATTTGTTGGCGTCTGCTGCGAATCCAGGGGCGGAAATATACACAAGTAGCGGTGCCATCGCCATGCCAAGCAGGGTGACAGCGAGCAGAATGAGAAAAAGCAGCGTGGCGACATGGTCGACGAGTTGTCTGGTTTCCTGTTCTCCGCGTTTGTTCTTGTATTCGCCAAGAATGGGGACAAACGCTTGCGAGAATGCGCCTTCTGCAAACAGGCGGCGCAACAGATTGGGTAGTTTGAAGGCAACAAAGAACGCATCAGTGAGCATCCCGGCTCCAAAGATTCGGGCGATGACAAAATCGCGTACGAAACCGAGGATGCGTGAGAGTAGCGTCATTCCACTGATGGTGGCGAGGGCTTTAAGCAGATTCATTGTTGGTTTGGTGACGCGCTAAGCGCGCGAGAGCCGTCATCTTAGCCGTTAAGTGTCGGCAGGCAAAACCGCAGAGTCATGACTTGAAAAACGCCTTGCATCTCCGGATTTATATCTGTAAAATTGCGCGTTTTCGATTAACGCATCAGCTTTTTAGGAATTGACATTCATGGCCAACAGCGCACAAGCCCGCAAGCGTGCTCGCCAAGCCGTTAAGCAACGCGCCCACAACACCAGTCTGCGCTCTACTCTGCGCACGGCCGTAAAGCGTGTACAAAAGGCGATTGTCGCTGGCGACAAGGCTGCTGCTCAGAGCATTTATCAAGAATCCGTCTCGGTGCTTGACCGCATCGCCGATAAGAAAATCATTCACAAGAACAAGGCTTCGCGCCATAAGAGCCGTTTGTCTGCTCAGATTAAGGCGCTTGCAGCTGCCTGATTTGTTCTGGTTACGAAAACGAACGGCACCTGCGGGTGCCGTTTTTCATTGGTGCTCAACCTACGCCTGAGCAACCCTATTCCCCGAATTTAAGGGCGAGGTGCAATGCCTGCAGAGCCCAAGTGATGGCCTTCCGTGGTGTATTGGCGATATGCCCAGAAAGTGTCATATAATCAAAAGGCAACTCTTTGAAATAATAAATTTCAACGAAAGATATCTGAATGCAGACAGAACATCATCAGGCTAGCGGGGGCGCGGGGCTGTCTTTGTTGAAAAAAATTCCAATGTTTGCTGGGTTGTCTGACTCGCAGTTGGAGCAAATCGCGAAAATGGCGGTTCGCCGCAAAGTGCCCCGCAACACAACGATTGTTCATGCAGGAGACAGTACAGACTCCTTATTCGTCATCGTGAGTGGTAGCGCCAAAGTATTGAATCGTGATGTCGAAGGAAATGAAGTCATTCTGACCCTTCTCTCGGCTGGTGAATGCTTTGGGGAAATGGGCTTAATCGATGGCTCGCCGCGTTCGGCCGACGTTGTGGCCAGTGAATCGTGTGAACTCCTGGCGATCACCAAACCGGATTTCATGAAAGCCCTGGCTGGAAATGTTGAGCTCGGTCTGAATATCATGAAGAGCCTTGTGCTGCGTTTGCGGGAAGCAAATCGGAAGATCGAGAGTCTGGCGCTGATGGATGTTTATGGGCGTGTAGCGAAACTGCTCCTCGATTTTTCTGTTAAAGAAAACGGTTTGCGCGTGATCCGGCGCAAAGTCACCAAGCAGGATATGGCCAAGATGGTTGGGGCCTCGCGCGAAATGGTCAGTCGCGTGATGAAAGATCTGGAGCGGAGCGGCTATCTCCGTATCGAAGAGGGTCGCATTGTCCTTACCGTGGATTGAGTGCATTCTCCGGTTGTCGACGGTGGCCGGCTATAATCCTGCATTGTCCCGTTTTTACTGATATTGATGGCTTCACATCGTAAAACACCCAGCAGGATCGACAGCAACTCGAATACGCCCAGCCCGCTTCCGGAAAAGATCGCGATTGTTCTACAGGAATCAAGGTGGCTGGGGTTGATCGTTCTGGCCGCATTTCTCAGTCTTGCCATGTGGGGCTATCGCCGTGGAGATCCGGGGTGGTCTCATGCCGTGCCGGCAACGACCCTGCAAAATCCGGCAGGGCGGGGCGGCGCCTGGCTGGCAGACTTGCTGCTGTATGTTTTTGGTTTGTCTGCCTGGTGGTGGATCGTATTGCTGATTGCGCTTGTCTGGTGGGGATATCGTCGCTTGGATGGCTTTCGCACCGCGGATCGGCGCCCGCTATATATCGCGCTGGCTGGTTTTGTTTTGCTGATTATCGCTAGCAGCGGGCTGGAAGCCTTGCGTTTTTACTCGATCAAGGCCCAGTTGCCGCTCGCGCCCGGTGGCATGCTGGGGATAGAGATCGGTAGGGCTTCAGTGCGTTTTCTCGGTTATACCGGCGCGACTCTGACCTTGATTGCCGCGTTGGCTCTAGGCTGGAGCATTTTTTCAGGGATATCCTGGCTGTCGACGGTCGAGCGTATTGGAACGCTTTTGGAATTGACTTTTGGTGCGTTGCGAGACCTGATTGATCGCTGGCAGGACCGGCGAATCGGACGCGAAGTTTCGCGCGAGCGTGAAGCCGTGGTCGAGGTCGAAAAGAAGCGGGTTGAAACGCAGGAGCCCATCTTTATCGAAGCTCCCGAGCCGCTTGCCCCGGTCCCCGCAAAGGTCGAAAAGCGCATTGTGCGTGAGCGGCAGGTGCCTCTATTCCCCGAAGCGGTCGAGGGTGGATTGTTGCCACCTCTGCATTTGCTTGAGCCGGCGTCTGTGCAGACTGATCGAGTCAGTCCGGAAACGCTCGAATATACCTCGCGCCTGATCGAGCGAAAACTGGCTGATTTCGGCGTGCAGGTGAAGGTGCTGGCCGCGTATCCAGGGCCTGTGATCACGCGTTACGAAATCGAGCCGGCCGTCGGCGTGAAAGGCGCGCAGATCGTCAATCTGGCCAAGGATATGGCGCGTGCACTTTCGATGGTCTCGATCCGCGTCGTCGAGACGGTACCCGGGAAATCCTGCATGGCGCTCGAACTGCCCAACGCCAAACGGCAGATCGTTCGACTCTCGGAAATTATTTCGAGCCACGAGTACAACAACATGTCTTCGCCGCTGGCGATGACCCTTGGCAAGGATATTGGTGGCCACCCTGTGGTGGTCGATCTGTCCAAGATGCCACACTTGCTGGTCGCAGGAACGACCGGTTCAGGAAAGTCGGTCGGCATCAACGCAATGATTCTTTCGCTGCTGTACAAGTCGGAACCCGACAAGGTCAGGTTGATTCTCGTTGATCCGAAAATGCTTGAACTGTCGATCTATGAAGGCATTCCGCATCTGCTGGCACCGGTTGTCGTTGATATGAAACATGCCGCCAACGCGCTAAACTGGTGCGTGGCTGAAATGGAGAAGCGCTACAAGCTGATGTCAGCGATGGGTGTGCGCAATATTGCTGGTCTAAATCACCGTATCAAGGATGCTGAGAAGGCTGGGAAGAAGCTGACAAATCCCTTCTCTCTGACGCCGGAGGCGCCTGAGCCATTGGTTTCTATGCCGCATATCGTGGTGGTCATCGACGAACTGGCTGATTTGATGATGGTCGCTGGTAAGAAGGTCGAGCAATTGATTGCGCGATTAGCCCAGAAGGCGCGTGCGGCGGGGATTCACCTGATTCTGGCGACGCAACGGCCGTCGGTTGATGTAATCACCGGCCTGATCAAGGCCAACATCCCGACGCGCATGTCTTTCCAGGTGTCGTCTAAGATCGACTCGCGTACTATCCTCGACCAGATGGGGGCCGAGGCCCTGCTCGGACAGGGTGACATGCTCTATCTCGCGCCGGGAACCGGGTATCCGACACGCGTCCATGGTGCGTTTGTTGCCGACGATGAGGTGCACCGTGTGGTTGATTACCTGAAGAAGGCTGGTGCGCCAGATTATGTTGAAGGGGTGTTGACCGGAGGTGGACTTGACGACGAAGGCGAAGGCGGGGAGGTCACTGGCGAAGGAAGTGAAGATGCTGAATCCGATGCGCTCTATGATCAGGCGGTCGAGATCGTTCTGAAGAACCGTCGAGCCTCGATTTCGTTGGTTCAGCGCCATCTGCGCATCGGTTACAACCGTTCGGCGCGCCTGATTGAAGCGATGGAAAAGGCTGGGTTGGTGTCGGCCATGGATGGGCGTGGTGGTCGCGAGGTCATTGCACGCCGGGAAGAAAATTGATGCGTAGATTTATCATTGCAGCGACCTGTCTTATCGCCGGCCAAGTTGCCAGTGCCAGCGCAATCGACAAACTGCACCGCTTTCTGGAATCGACAAAAACCATGCGCGCCGATTTTGCCCAGATCGTTGTTGCCAAGAACGGGAAAAAGCCGCAGCAATCAAGCGGAGTGATGATGTTTTTGCGCCCCGGTAAGTTTCGTTGGCAAATCGAGAAGCCCTACGCTCAGTTGCTGGTTGGTGATGGAGAAAAAGTCTGGATTTACGACCCGGATTTGCGCCAGGTGACCGTGAAGAAGTTTGATGCCGCTCTTGGTAGTACGCCAGCGGCGTTGCTAGTCGGTGAGGGCGGTGGCAAAAGCACGCTGGAAAAGAACTTTACCCTACGCGAAGCGGGTGAGCGTGAGAGCCTTGAATGGCTCGAAGCTACTCCGAAGACGCCGGATAGTGGATTTGAGAAACTGCAGCTTGGTTTTTCTGGTAACGACCTGAAGGCCATGGAGCTATTCGACAATTTCGGGCAAACGACTTCGCTGTTCTTTTCGCATCTAGAACGCAATCCGTCGATTGCCGTCACGCAATTCCGCTTTACGCCGCCCGCCGGTGTTGATGTCATCGGTGAGTGATCTCTTCCCGCAATCGCATCCGGTGCCGCTTGCCGAGGCACTTCGGCCTACCTCGCTGAACGAGGTGATCGGTCAACAGCATCTGCTCGGCCCTGGCAAGCCGCTACGCCTCGCTTTTGAAGCACGAAAACTGCATTCGCTGATTCTCTGGGGGCCGCCCGGGGTCGGAAAAACAACGATCGCACGCTTGATGGCCGACGCCTTTGATGCCGAATTCATGGCCCTATCTGCGGTGTTCTCAGGCGTCAAGGATATTCGCGAGGCGGTGACACGCGCCGAGATGACGCGGGCGCAAAGTGGTCGGCCGACGATTCTCTTTGTCGATGAAGTTCATCGTTTCAACAAGGCGCAACAGGATGCTTTTTTGCCCTATGTGGAAGGCGGGCTGCTGACACTGGTTGGTGCGACGACTGAAAATCCCTCATTCGAAGTCAACTCGGCGCTGCTTTCGCGCGCATCGGTTTATGTCCTCAACCCCTTGTCGGAAGCCGAGATGGGGCTGCTGTTCGAGCGTGCCTGTCGGCAGGCACTGCAAGGTTTGTCCTTTGATGACGATGCCCGGTCACGCCTCATTGGTCAGGCCGATGGCGATGCGCGTCGCCTGATCAATCTTCTTGAACAGACACGTACGGCAGCTTCCACGGCAAAACGTTCGGGCATCGATGGCGCTTTCATCGACAACACTCTGGCACAAAGCCTGCGTCGTTTCGACAAGGGCGGCGACGCCTTCTACGACCAGATTTCAGCCTTGCATAAATCAGTGCGTGGCTCGAACCCGGATGCGGCGCTTTACTGGTTCTGCCGCATGCTCGACGGCGGCGCCGATCCCCGCTATCTGGCGCGGCGAATCGTGCGCATGGCCTGGGAAGACATTGGCCTTGCTGATCCGCGTGCGGCACAGATTGCGGGCGAAGCGGCGGCTACCTATGAACGACTCGGCTCGCCAGAAGGCGAACTGGCGCTGGCTGAAACCGTGATCTATCTGGCCATGGCCGCCAAATCGAACGCCGCCTACGTCGCGTATAATGCAGCGCGGGGTTTCATCGCCAAGGACGGTTCAAGGCCGGTTCCGCTGCATCTGCGCAACGCGCCGACCAAGTTGATGAAGGAACTCGACTATGGCAAGAACTACCGTTACGCACACGACGAAGCCGGTGGGTATGCAGCGGGCGAGGATTACTTCCCGGAGGGAATGCCGCCTGTTGAGTGGTATCGGCCGGTTGAGCGCGGACTGGAACTAAAGATTGGCGAAAAACTTGCGCATCTGCGCGATCTTGACCACAGAGCACCGCCAAAGAATTTGAAAAACCCTGAGGACTGAACATGCTTGATATACAACTGCTGCGTAACAACATTGACGCCGTTTCAGACCGACTGGCCACGCGTGGCTATACGCTCGATACAGCGACCTTCCAGAAACTCGAGTCCGAGCGCAAGACTCTGCAGACG
>JAIFNM010000282.1 GCA_020047725.1 Betaproteobacteria bacterium | reverse complement strand
AGGCAACTGCTCGTTGTCGTTGTAGCCATCGGAAAACGTGAAAGAAGTACCGTTTACAAAGCCGCAGAAAAAAGGCTGTAGGAGCTTAGACCGAAACCGGTCCCTTTCGGACTGACTTCAGCGGGTTGAAGTGAGGTCTTAGGCTGCGGCTCGATGAAAAACCCGAATTCGAGGCGTAATCTTTTCTTGAAGGGTGCGCGCAGCGATCCGCATGTCGTATTCAGTTTGTAGGTTTAGCCAGAAGCGAGGTTCCATTCCGAAAAACAGTCCCAAGCGCAGCGCAGTATCGGCCGTGACGGGGCGAACGCCATGCACCAGCTCACTGATACGGCTGGGCGATACGTCGATATCGGCCGCGAGCTGACGGGCCGAGATACCCATCGGCTTCATAAAGTCCTCAAGCAAAATTTCGCCGGGGTGAATTTCGTCAAGTAGTTCAGCCATGTTCTCAGCTCCTAGTGGTAGTCCACAATTTCGACTTGGTGCGCGCCATCTTCTCTCCAAACAAAGCACACGCGCCATTGATCGTTGACGCGGATACTGTGCTGCCCTTTGCGGTCGCCTTTGAGGGCTTCGAGTTGGTTCCCTGGGGGAACTCTCAAGCTGGCCAACACGGTAGCCGCGTGCAGTTGCAGTAACTTACGTCGGGCCACGCGCTCGATGTTCCGGAACCGGGCCACAACCTGGCTATTAAAAAGCGCCTCGGTATCGAGACAGTTGAACGAGTGGATCATGCGCTATTGTGTTCCGTGTTGCGGAATCTGTAAAGCGGAATTGTTGGTGTATCACCACCTCTGAATTTTGCTTGTTTGCTTGTTTGCTTCTCTATAAGGCATCAATGGTGTGAAAATGAGCATGAAAAGATGGCCTGCTGCTTCCAGTGTATCAACGAATGTTTATATGTCGTGAAATCTCAGCTTCACTCCCAATGGGCCAACAATGGATTGAGCAATGGCTTATCGATCATCCAAATTTGGCCGAGCGCAAGGATGCCCCAACTCCAAGTATCGGAAACGTGCTTTTTGTCGCGGAGGATGGACGCTGGGTACAAAACCTCGGCCAATTTGCGGCTATCCGTCACCCCGATGTTGATGTTGTTGTCCACGTTGGCGATGAGATCGCAATCGACAAGAATGGAAAGGCCAAAATTATTCCCAAAGGAGTCGGCAAGGGTCGCGCCGATTGACGCCAAGCGGCGCAACCCGCATACTTAACTTAACGCTATGCTCGCAGGCACAGGATGACGAGTAGTGTTAGGTTATGTGCTTTCTGAACCACCCCAATCAAGCTTTCACCTTTAAGGTTAGTGATAGAAGTAAGCCGTTTTTTCGAGATGCCTTGCAGTGCTCTCCAGGGACAGTAAGAGTCCAGCGGAATGAGGCTACAAGGCTTTTCGTTTTAGTGCTTGCCAAACGCGTCTATCGACTGCCGCACTCCGCAACAAACTGCCGAATTTTAGCCAGCACGCCGGCATCGTTAATACCTCGCTGCGAGTCGCACAAAATCAGATTGGGCCAGTTATCCGGGAACGCTTCCGGCGAATCATCCAGTACGGCAAAGCGCTGAACGCCGTTCATGCAGACGTAGTTAAGGATGCTCTGGTGCCGCTCGCGACCTTCCGTGACGCCCACAATGCGCGGCTGCATCGTCGCAGGAAACCGGGCAATCAGTTCTTCTGCCGAGTACAGATGCCGCCAGGACGAATGCACAACGAGATCCACTGGATGCTTTTCGATGATCATCCACAGCAACGGTGCCCACTGAAACAAATCGGGATTGTCCGACACGACCAGCGCATTGCCGCAATACTCGAAATCGCGGGAGTCCATCGCGTGGAAAACACCGTCGAAATCGACAAACAGGATGGAGTTCATGTTTGTTGCTTGCCAGAATTTTGAACTGGATCAGATCGCATTGGCGAATTCCTCGGCCACGGAAGGAGATTCTGGTGAGGACAAGTCTCGCCAATGGCTGCGGCCACGATGTTATCCAATGCTCGTTCTGCGTCTTCGTCCGTCCAGCAACGTGCGTCACCAAGTAACGCGACTCCCATTACTTGATACGCTTCGGCGCACGCGGAGCGCAACCGTTCAATTTCCAGGTGCGCAGCCACCAAGGATGTCGGCAATTTTCCCCTGCTCACTCAGTCACCTCGATTTTATGTGGATCAAGCCCGCGCTGACTGCACGCTTCCAAAGGCACACGTAATGACGTTTCTCCTTCACGCCGCAACCCTTCAACATCGGGCGAGTAAAAGTCGGCTCCGCCATTCAGTTCCACGAACTCGCCGCGAAACATTGAAATTTCTAGATCGAAGGTAATTGCTGCCTGATGTTCACCAATTGTCATAACGTTGTTCATGGTTCTTCTTCCTACCGATTTACGGATCGGATTTTAGCGACCACTCAGCACAAATTCCCTGCGGCACGACGCTTCGAATTTCTTTCCATGCATCCCATTTTTCATACCCTTCTTCGAGTTTGCCTGAAAATATTTCAGTCACAGAAATGCTCTCGTCCATGAAGCGAGACATGCATGGAGGACGCTCCGGTGCTCCAAATTTGCAATACAGTTCGTCGCCGTGGTCGTGCTCCTCGCGAACAAAGACGTGTCGGCAATTCGCACAACCATCCTGCACGCGATAGGTAGAATCCAGACTCATAAAATCTCCTTTCCAATCGGCGTCATGTTTTCCCACGCTCGCATTTCCTTATCCAGTTCAATCGGACCGAGAGGAATCTCAGAAAACCGATAGCGTTTTTTCCCGGGCTGGATCGCGGTTTTCGCTTGTTCCGTTACCCTCAACCGAGCTACTAGTTCTTCAAGAACAGCCGGGTCGGACAGTCCAATACCCCCATCTGTCTGAACAAGGTGATCGCTATCGGCCTCCGCCCAGCCTTCCGGCTGGTCATCGATGGCAACCCAATCGGCCAGATTCGCCCGATCCACATAGCGCCGAATCTGCTGATATCGAGTGGCACTGTCCCACCAGGTCAGCCGTAGATGGCTAAACCCCTCCATGTTCTGCGCCATGCCGCTGTGCCAGGTTGCGCCAATGACGCGAGCGCGAAGCGCCTCCGGGAGCCAGTCACGGGCACGGGTAAAGCGTAAATCACGCGCCCAGGAGGTACTCAGAACAAGTCGTACCTGGGGAAAATCGGCCAGGAGCGGAGCCCACATGAACAATTCACCTTCGGCCCGTAGGACTGGCCTGCCGTGGATCAGATAAGCCTCGTCTGGGTGCAGTACGCCGTCGAAGTCGAGAAACAGGATCATTCTGACACCTCCGCCAGCTGCCGCAGTGTTCGTTTAAGCGAGACGATCAGCCCCGCGCCTTGAGCGCGATTCCTCTCTTGCCCGTTATGCACATCGCAGCTTCGGAACCCGCGTTCGAATAACATTGCTGCCAGAGCCTCCGGATCGCTATCGATGAGCATTTCGCCGGTATGCAGTAACACGGACACCTCGCCGGCAACCTGATACGCCATCACCCGTCGATCCAGCCCCATCGAGTCATTCAGTCGGGCACGCAGAACATCGGCCATCTCATCGTCAAAACCTGTAACCGGCTCACACAGGATCAGTGACGGGCAATCTGCCGGGAACAAGGTCATGTCATCATCAAGGGCAAGCCACGGGCGAGTCTCGAACCCACGGCTCACGATGAATTCCTGGATCTCCTGATGCCGGACATGGCGCGGATACGGAGGCCACTTGGCTGTGATGACCGGCGTCGTGCCAACGAGTCTCGGTTGCACGTCCTCACTAAAAAATTCCCGCATCTCTTCCAACGAAAACTTTTCGCGCCAGGAGCTGGAAATCACCACCTCGATGTGCGGAAACTCGCGCAAGATTGCCTCGAACCGAGGTAAATGCTCGAATACCTGTTGCCCCAGGCCATGCAGCACGCCATCGAAGTCGAGGAAGAGAATCATTTCGCTTCCCTCGCCATCGCTCGCGACACGTCAAGAGACAGTGCGCCAATCTTCTCGATCAGAACGGCCACCAGGCGTGGCGCGAACGGTTCGTAGATGTCCTCAATCCCAAGAACGTGAATACTCTTGCCTTCCGCATGCATGAACTCGCGCACCGTGGCCGCATGGTGCTCTTCCATGCACACGATGATGTCTGCTTCACGGATCAGGTGGTCGTTGATCGGCACCATCGCATCAGCGTCCGTTCCGCAGCTCCGGGCATCCATGCCGGCGCGAACGGCCAGTACCTCAGCGGTCCGCGAGCGGATGCGGCCCTGTGAACAAACAAAGAGGATGGCTTTCGTGGAAATGGTCATAGCTCAATCACCAATTCGTTCCGAAACCCGGTCTCGATCTGCGTCCGTTCCCTGTGATACCCCAATTGGTTTGACACCACACGGCAACCGCCCTCCGCGATGAAATCGGTATTTGTGTGCGTGTGGCCATGGCACCAGACATCAATCCGGTGCTTTTCCATCAGCCGCGACAGATCGGTGACAAAATACGGGGATACGGTGCTGTCCTCGTGCTGTGGCGCTACACAATTGCGATGCGGAGCGAAGTGCGTTACCACCACGGTTTTGCCGTCGAACGGCTTGGACAATTCTTCATCCAGCCAACGCACGGCGGTTCGGTGCAGCTTCTGCGTGTCGCGTGGCTGCAAGCGCTTGCCGCCCTTCGCACCAATCATCCAATAATCGTTGATGTCGCATCTCGCGATGGTCATATAGGCATCAGCCTTGTCTGCGCCGTGTAGATCAAACCCACTCCACAGTGTGCAACCGAGAAAACGCACCCCGTCCAGCTCGTACGTGCGCCGCTCCAGGAAGTGCACGCCGGCCTGCTCCCACGCGGGCTTTTGCATTTCGTCCAGCATGCCCAGGTGTGCGTCGTAATATTCGTGGTTCCCGGCCACATAGACGACCGGCTGGTCAAACGTCGATGTCGCCCACAAAAGGCCGCGCGTATGACTGCCGATGTCGCCAGCGAGTACCACCACGTCGACATCAAGGATCGGCGGCTCCCAAAGCTGGGACTCCCACGCGGCAAGCTCACGGTGCAGATCAGAGTACAGGGCAATTTTCATGGCGATCTCAAGACAGGTCTTTCGCAATCGATTTTCGGTATTCCTCGTCCACGGCCATGCGCTTCATGTTTTTCATTGTTCGCTGCGTCCATTCGTCTATCTCGTTCACGACGGGCGTCGCTGCCAATTGCAAATCGGCCCGGATCGCCGCGTCCACTTGTTCCGCTGTGAACGCGGTTTCCACAAAAGTCACGTGCTCAACCATCCGCGCTTCCCGGTCGGTATCCCCACCCGCCGCGATCCAGCCCAGCCGGTTCGCCTTCGCATCATCGAGAGAATGATGCCGGCGCAGGCTACGGAACGCTATTTCCACAGCGTCTACGAAGCGGTCGTAGTCGATCAAATAATTCATTGTTAAGAGCAGAGGTTTAGGGACGAGGTTATCCGGCCAGATCCCAAGTTCACCGAAAATCTCATGCACCCACGGCCAATCCCACGCGAGCGAATCCGTCGCCAGCGTCACCGGCTCCCCGAAGGCCTGCAGCCAGTCCACCAGACGTTCGCCCAGCTCGTGCAGGGTCATGAGCGCGTCGCCGCCTTCCAGTTTTGGCAGCACGGCCAACCGGGCGAACTCGCCCACATCCGACAGCCGGTAGGTATCGCACAATTCCGCATAGAACGTTCGTTCACCGTCCTCGGAAACCAGTCCAATAGAAATCAACCGGGGATCAACGCCGAGATCAGTGAATTCGGTATCGAAGAAAATCAGCATGATTTTAGTTTTCCTGCACTGCAATCCACGCGAGTCGATTGGCCTTGGCGTCGTCAAGTGCATGGTGCCGGCGTAGGCCTTGCGTGTAGGCTGTTTCGACGGCGTTGTTGAATCGCTCTCCTGTTTCGGCGTCGAATTGCGGAAGTATCGGCTTGCGGTCAAGGTGCGGTGGCCACGATGACAACAACGCCTCAAGGAATTGGAAATCGTAATTTGGTGCATCCGTGACGATTTGCGACGGTCCGCGATCATTGATCCAGTTTGCCAGACGTTCGGATAGATCCTGGCCCTGCTGGACGGCACCCGCGCCATCCAGCAACGGCAGGACGATCTCCTGCACCCACAGCGTCACTTTCGGCAGGTAGCTTGCAGGCGGCAACTCGGCATAAAACTCCTGGCCAGACTCGTCGATCAGGCCGATGCTGATTAATCGTGGCCAGGGGTGGTCAAGTCCGGTAAATTCGGTGTCAAGGAAAATCAACATATCGTGTACTTCCGACGTTCGTTTTCGGCGATCAAGATGGAGCCCTCTGGCGTGTGCTGCTCGCATCGCGTCATGATCGTGCACCCATCGATAACGGGACGCCCTGGAGCCCCACACGCTTCGCAGAGTCGCGCCGATAGGGCGTAGGCCATTTTGAGCGAGCCGATTTGCTCAGCGCTTTTGTAACGACCCGAAAACCGTAGCGCGCCCATTTTTTCCTTCACATCGAGTACGACGTACTGCGGAGCGCTGCGCGCATCCGTCCAATACTGGAGCTGTTCGCAGAGCGTATTGATCAGATCGAACCAGCCATCCTTACACCAGATTTTGTATCCATTTTTTTCCGCGTCTGGCTGGGTATATTCGGTGAAGATTTGTGGATAGCGTTGGTACAGCGTGTCGATCAGTTCTTGTCTCACGGTTTTTCCCCGAGCTTATCTTCCGCCGTTGGCGTCCACTCGCCGAAAATGCTGACTAGGCCGCGCCGTCCCATCTGTTGCCGGTCGTAGGCTTCATACAATAGCCGTGGCACCCAAGACACTTCCCCACTTTCAGTATCGTGAAATTCCTGCCACAAGTCTTTCTCGGTTTCGTCGGGTGGCGTGAGGCGCTGGGCCGCGAACAAGTCTTTACTGCTGATCATTTCATCACTCCCGCACTACGGTGGCTTTGACGGTCTCCGGCTTTAAGGCCATCGCCGCCGTTTTCAACTCATCTGCCAAATTGGCTTTGCCAGTGCGCCAGAGCGCCACAATGGCCCGCACCCTGGCGGTTTCCGCGTCCGTGAGCAACAATTGCCGGGCGCTGATGCCCGTCTCTTTCAGACGTGTCCGGTAGTCCTCCATCCGGCGTTTAAGCCCGGCTTTGTCGCCCTCGGTCACATAACGTTGCGTCATCACACACTTTCGGAATCGTATGCGGTCATTTTACCATAACCGGTTATGGCACGTCAACGCGCACCCGATTTATCACCCTTGGTCTTCACTTGCAAGGGATATGCCCGACATCGCCTATCAGGTCTTATGGAAAATCGGCGGGCGCTTCACTTACTGCTGTGTTGCATAATCATTTAGTAATGTCGTACCATCGTCTATAGATTATTTGTCACCAACGCGAGGTATTTCATGAGTGCACAAACGATTGACACCGCGATGGCCCGGCGTCTGGTCGAAGCCAGCGCCATCCGGGGTGCCTCCATCATCGGCGTACCGGGCGGCTGGTCGGTGATGCTCAAGCTCGGCCTGACGGAAAAAGCCCTCGGCTCGCAGCGCCGCGACACGCCGCGCCTGTGGCGCAGCCTGGACACCTGCATGGCCTACCTGCGCAAAGACTTACATATCGCTCGAGTGGATCTGCTCGATGCCAGCAACCACAGCGAGGTGGACGTGACCCGCTCGACGCGGGCCGATGCCTCGCAGCGCATGAAACAGGCGCATGCCGCCGCTGCCTACGATAAGTGGTTCCGCGCCCAGGTGCAGGCGTCCATCGATGATCCGCGCCCGAGCATTCCGCACGAACAGGTCGTGGTCGAGTTCGCCGAGCGCCGTGCCGTGCTGCGTCGGCGTGCCGGCACTAAATGATTCGCCTGGTGTGGCGACCATTGGCGTACGAAGATCGCGCCTCTATCATGGAGTACATCGCCCAGGACAACCCCGTCGCCGCGCTTGAACTGGACGAAGACATCGAGGCCAAGACCAACGCCTTGATCGATCACCCCAAACTCTACAAGCCGGGTCGGCTGAAGGGCACGCGAGAACTGGTCATCCGGCCCAACCATGTCGTGATCTACCGTGAGAGCAAAACCGACGTCGCCATCCTGCGCGTGCTGCACGCTGCCCAGCAGTGGCCGTGAACGCTGACCACTGCCATGGCTACACAACTCGTTTATTCCGTTCAATGGCTCTTTGTTGGGGTTTTCGGCGGTTTGGACTTACACCTCTTTAATCAGTGTCCGACTGAGGTAAACCCAAACGTACCGCAGGAGTTAAGACAGTTTGCGGGTTTCAATAGGGTGCGAATTTCATTTTTGAGACACTTCTGCCTGAGCAGCTAGACCCTATCGAGACGATTTCATTCATTTGCATTTATTGTGAGCACGCCACCATCGAACGCAAGCATGGGCCGTCGAATGCAAGCTCATTTGCAAATAGCGTGTCGGCGAACACCGTATTAAGCTCGCCTGCTGGTTGCGGCCAGAGCGGCAGGACGTCAATCGCCACGGCCCTTACCGACACCGTGGGGAATTGTTTTAGTCTTGCCACTTTTGTCGATTTCGACCACATCACCAATGTGGACCTGCCCATCGACCGGTTGGCGAATCGCTACGGTTCCACCTCTGCCGAGTTTCTGTATCCATCGCCCACCCGGCTCAACATAAAGAACACTTCCCGAACTTTTAAGCGGGGCGTCCTTGCGTTCGGTCCACTTTGGATGGTTGGAAAGCCATTGCTCAGCGGTCTCATAGCCTGGGTAGCTCCCCGCCAGGTTGGGCTGGATGACGGTCGTGCGAGACTCGATGGTCGAGACTTTGGAGCGCAGACTATCGTCGACACGGACTTCCGGGGCAGAGACAGGCGCGACGTCGGGCAGAGCCTGCGGCTGCGGTGACGCCTCGGTCACCGCGGAAGAAAAAGGCATGTCCACGGCGGGTACGGTGGGCACGTGATGGGGCCGGCGTTGCGGTGATTGGCGTTGTACCCGGTGCTCGGCAATGACCGTTTGCAGGGCCGTGTTCAGGACGGTGAAGCCCATATCGTCAGCCAGGCGAGCCATGCGGGCAGAAAAGATGGGATCATCGCCCGTCAGGGTGATTTGTTTGCCGAACTTTTGCTGGGCATGGAGCAGGGCGAGCTTGATTTCCTGATCGCTGACGCGTTGCCGGTCGAAGGTAAGACGGTTGCCACGATCCGTGAATAGGTGGGTACCGATCGCATCGCTGTATTCGATGTTGCCGTTACCGGTGACTCGCCATTGGAGACCGGCGTAACGAATCAGCAGCGCGTCGAGTTCGTGGGGGCGCATGGCGTTGATGCGCGCGGAGCGGATGGCGGTTTCACTTCTTTCTTCGTCGAGCAGGCGAGCGAGGACTTTCTGGTGCTGCTTCTCGCGATACTCAGCATCGCGGGTGGCGCGCTCTTCGTCGAGGTCGTCCGGGGTGGCAGGGGCAACTCTCTTGGTGTCGCGCTGGGCCTGGTAGACGATCCCACGCAGGGCGGAGATAGCGGCTTGATCGCCGAGCTTGGATTGTTCGAACAGCCATTCACGCCAGACAGCCGGCGGCGGGCGCTTGGCACGTAGCTCAGTGACCTTCTGCTGGTAACGCTCATTGATCTGACGCGTGCGGCGCTCGGTTTCCGCATCAATGGCAACGATGCTTTTCAGGATGGCGGATATCTCGTTAGGAAAAGATTTGCGCGCGGAAAGCTTGGCGGCGTTGCTTTCTTTGCTTAGGGCCGCTCGCGCTGTGCGGCGCTCGGTTTGCAAGGCTTTCAGGGTCGCGGTGTGCTGAGGATCGCTTTGTCCGATCAGCGATTTGTATTGGTGATAGCGCTGACGTAGGTCGGCGCGGGCAGCGGCGCACTCTTCGTCACGCCGTTGGCGTTGGGCCTCGCTGCGGTGGGGAGTGCGTAGCGACTGGCTGCCGTTTTCGTCAGGGCCGTTCGGTTGCCTGTCGTGATCTGACCCGGGTCGTGAATCGCCCAGGAGATTTGGTGACGTATCCACCGGCAACTCTTCGCGGTTTCCACGTTGACCACTCATGTAGCCAGTGGGCCGCTCTTGTGGGCCTCTTTGGCGCTCGGTCGCTATTTTTGCGCGATGTTCTGCAAGGTGAAGGATGCTGTCATGAGCGGTTCGGGGATCGAGGGTTCTGTTGAGTAAAATTTGGGCTCTGCGGGCCAGTTCTTGCTGGCTAAGGTCGCCAAAGTCGGGAACGATGCATGGTGTGTCGATGCTGGGGGTGAACGGTCCCCAGCGCTTTTCGAGGTCGGAACGCTTAAGGAGACGAAGACCTTTGCTCGCGGGGAAGTCCAGGATTTCGCCGGTATCTTGAGAGGTGATTGTTAGCCGCATTCCGCCGCCCCCCGTATCGGTCAGGAGGATGCCGTGTTGGTCGAGGAAAGCATGCAGGCCGTGCCAGTTTTGTAGTTTCGGAAGCGTACGTTTGAGGGAGCGACTGACAATGTGCTTTAGCCAACTTTCGAGACTATCTGGGTCGTGCCAGATGGGCAGCGACGATTCGCGGTCTTCCGGGTTGGCGTGGGGCAGGTGCCTGCCTGCGCCACGGTCCGGGTTGAGGATGATGCTTTTGTGGCCGTGACGGTCGGTCTCGACAAGGTAAATGCCGTTATCGTGGGTCCAGCCGTGCTTGATTTCACTTTCACGCGCAGCGTAATGGAGCGTCTTCTTGGCCCATTCGATGTTGTGCGATTTGTAGGTGACGGGGTGAATGCGGTTGATGGCGATGTGGCAGTGGCGGTTGTCGGTGTTGCCGTGGATAGCGATGACATATTGGTGTTCGCCAAGACCAAGGGCGTTGACGGCGTGTTCCGCGGCGTCAAAGATGGCGGCAGACGGGGGGTGTTCGTGTTCGGGCCAGCTTAAAAGAAAGTGGTAGACCGGATCTTGGCAACGATGGTTTTGTACGGAAACGGCGTTCATTTCCAGGGCGGCCGTGCGGAGGCTTGCTACCCCGTGCGTGCGGAGGGCGAGGCATTTGCTGACGTTGGTGAGCTTGTCGGTGGGGTTCGTCGTGTAGTCTAGCAGATCAGAAAACTCGAGGTCGACGCCTGGTGACGGCTGAAGTAGTCGCTCTTCATTCTCTTCGATATAGGCCAGCAGCTCGTTGAATGGCTTGCCGACGCGGACGGCTTGCTGTCGCTGATTGGGTATTTTTGGGATCATTGGGACGGTTGGCTGGTTGGGCGACAGAAGGAGGATGGGTCAAATCCGTGGCGGTCGGCGGGCATCCCGTTGGCGCATCACGATGATAGGCGCCCGCACCATAAGCCATCGATTCCATTGGAGGGGCACGCCTAAAACCCCGAGAATTGCGTCAGTGCGCCGAATGCATCGGCTGTGCCACCAAGCGCACGCCCAAAGCAGCGCAAACACGGCTAATTGTCTCAAAGCGGGGTTCGCTGCCGGGCCGCAGCGCTTTGTACAAGGCTTCTCGTGCAATACCGGCCTCTTTTGCGACCAGAGACATTCCACGAGCACGGGCAATGTCTCCAAGGGCGGAGGCTAGCAGCGCCGGATCGTTCTCTTCAAGAACAGTCGTCAGATACGCCGCAATATCCTCTTCGTTGTTCAGATATTCGGCGGCATCGAATTCGGGAAGTTCAGAACTCTTGATTCTCTTTGCCATAGTCAATCCTCCAAGGATTTCGCCAGCGCCGCCGCTCGGCGAATGTCGGCCTGTTGAGTGGATTTGTCGCCGCCACCGAGCATCACAATCAACACCTCGCCGCGCTGAATGTAGTACATGCGCCAGCCGGGTCCGAAATGTTCGCGCATCTCAAACACCCCTTCGCCTACCGGCTCAATATCGCCCAAGTTGCCAAGTTGTGCTTTCCGCAACCGCTTGATGAGACGCTGCCGTGTCAGTCCGTCCTTCAAGCCCTTGAGCCAGTCGGAGAACTCATCGAGACGTTTTACCGTATAGGTCATGGGCTGATTGTAATCGTACGATTACACAAAATCAATCTTCAACGATCGTCGAAAACCATGTATTTCGCGACACCAGAGGCAATTGGCCAGAAAAGTGGTGAACAGTGTTGGAAAGCTCAAGCAACCGAAAACATTGCTCATGACGCTTACCGACGGAATATTCGGCGGTTTGGGCTTAGCCCCCATGTTCGGCTTGCATTACAGGGAGGAGGGGGCCGAAGCAAGCTTGGCAGGGGCACCTCTACGTCGAGACCGCGCAAAACCCCTACTTTTCTATCCGCAACATCGCCGCGATCGCTTCATCGATTACGGGGCGGAGCTCTTCCGCCGTGGGTTCAATTCCGCGTTCAACCAGATCGGCGTGCAGGTCACGGATTGTCTGAACAATCTTGCCGAGTTGTAGAACAATTTCCATCTCATAGTGCACATCGGTGCGCTTACCCAACGCAGTTCGGCGAAAGTATTCGGAAACTGGGAGATGCCGGGCCTCAGCAGCATGCTTTATCGTCGCGCTTTCGGCGGCATTGAGAAAAACCGGAGACCGAATCAAGCGACGCTCAGCATCGTTTTTTTTGGTGAAGAGTTTGTCTTTCATGGTGGCGCTATTTCAACACATTGGCGGTAATCAAGGTTTGGTCTGTGCCTCAAACTCGTCTGGTTCTTCATGTCCGAAAGCAAAGCCTGGAGCACGATGAAGACTATATCGGTTTTGGCGCACCAAGTACCTATCAAAATAATGGGGAGCGCAAATTGCACGTCGCGCGTTGACTACGGTGTGTAGCGTTTTGCCTGCTAGGTGTCGTAACCGGCCGTGGTTGAGCTAGGACAGGCCGAGCGCAGCCTATTCAGAGGTTTCGGTTGACGTCGACCTCCCCGGAACGCCGCCGGAAATTAGCGGCGCTTGATTTCCCTGTAAAAATTGGGGTCTGAGGTGCAGAAGAACGATTATGGAAAGCTCAGCATAACCGTTCTTATGGCAAGTACCGCGTTATGCGGAGTAGGCTGACAATAGGTCGACTGCGACAACTGTCCCACTGGGTTCCTTCGACTATTTCG
>JAIFNM010000089.1 GCA_020047725.1 Betaproteobacteria bacterium | reverse complement strand
CGCATAGGGCGCTTGATGCCAGATCAAGCGCGTAGGTCTGCCGGTCGGTTGCGCCGGGCAGTTTCCAGGCGCTGGCGACCATCGTCTTGCCGGCCGCCAGCGCAAGTTCGCTGCGATTGGTGACGGCGCGCGTTTCTTCGCGCGTCCAGTTGCCGACCTTGGCTGTCGCCGGGTTGCGCGCTTCGGCGAATAACTGACTTGCCAATTTCAGGACCCGCTGCGGATCAAAATTGCCGGAGACGATGAGCACGGCGTTGTCAGGGCGGTAGTGCTTCTTGTGGAACGCCTGCAAGGCGCTGAAGGGAGCATCCTCGATGTCGCTGCGCGCGCCAATGGTCGGCCGCGAGTAGCCATGCCAGAAATAACTTTGGCGCTGCAGAGCGCGCATCACCAGGCTGCCAGGGTCGCTGTCGTTACGCTCCAGTTCGTTGCGCACGACGCTCATTTCGCTGGCGAGGTCTTCCTTGGTGAAACCGGCCCGGATGAAGCGGTCCGCCTCGATGCGGATGGCTTCATCGATTTTTGCGGGTTCGGCGGCAAGCGTTTCAAAGTAGTTGGTACGTTCCGCGCTGGTGGTGCCGTTCCAGCTTGCTCCGAGGGCGGTGAGATCGCTCTTGAGATTGGCACGCTTGCCGGCGCTCTTGAAAAGCATGTGTTCGAGCAAATGCGCCATGCCGGTTTCGCCATAGCCTTCCAGCTTGCTGCCGGTCTTTATGAGCAGTTCAATGCGGGCGTTGGACGCGGACGGGTAAGGGACGAGGATGATCTTGAATCCGTTCGGCAACACATACGACGAAAACCCGGCCGCCTGCGCGTCGAGACGGGCCGGACTGGTCGCTCTGATCTCAGACTTAACCGGCGTCGCGTGGAGCGGAGCGCTGAGAGCGAGAAAGGCGTAGAGCAGGGCGATGGAGTGGCGGAAACTGGTCATGGGACGGGGAATCTCAAGGTCGCGTTTGTTGGGAGTGTCGAATTCGGAAGTGCAATACGTCGGGCTGGCTGAAATCTTATAGCATGTATGGAATCAGTGCGCCTCATGCAAGAAGCCTCACATCGGCTTGATTTGGCAGACCGATCCCGGCAAAGGTTCCATTATCGCCGCCGTCACTTCATCTTCGACAATGCCGCTACAATCACCCGATTCCAATGGATTGACTCATGGACGAACTCAAGACGCTCGAATCGATGGGCTTGACACTACCCAGCCCGGCTTACCTGTTTGGTGCCTTGCTGTTCGGCATCATTGGCTTTGCTGCCTATCGCTACGGAAAAAAGGCATCGCTCCAGATCTTCAAATGGTTCGGTGTTGCGTTGATGCTCTTTCCCTACGCTGTTTCCGAGACCTGGCAGTTGTATGTGGTTGGCGCCGGTTTGTGCGTTGGTCTGTATGTCTCACGCCGGTGATACTGGCAGTCAGTCATGTTGAAACAGATAAACACAAAACTTCGTCATTCCGGGCTCGACCCGGAATCCAGTAGAGCACCGCTGGATTCCGGGTCGAGCCCAAGTAAGGATGCTATGAATTCTCACGCCCGATGGTTTCTTGTGCTTGGCGGCCTCAACGCTGCCATCGCGGTTGCTCTGGGGGCGGCCGGCACGCATGCGCTTAAAGCACAGCTGGCGCTAAACGATCCGGCGGGGTGGTTCGCCGTCGCCCTCCAATACCATCAGTACCATTCGCTTGGCCTAATTCTGGTTGGCCTGGTGGCGGGGCGTTTCGCCTCTTCGAAGTGGTTTGTCTGGGCTGGCTGGCTGATGCTTGTCGGAATGCTTCTCTTCAGCGGAAACCTGTATTTGCGCAGCCTGGCGGGCGTTCATGCGCTGCATGTGCTGATTCCCGTTGGCGGCGCGCCTCCTGGCTGCTGTTCGCGATTGGCGGAATCCGGTCCTCAAAACATGGCCCGCAGGACACCCCATAGTGCCCCAAGCCATAGGCCGGTAAAGACCAACATGGCAATGCCGAATCCTGGACCCCGTTTTTTCGGGTCGTTCTGGTAGGCAACGGCGTACCAGACACGAGCTGCGATCCAGAGGCCACCGAGAACAGCCGCTCCACGGTCGTCAACAAATCCGGCAAATACCCACAGGGCTGGCAGCATCAGTACGGCATTTTCCAGCGTATTCATCTGGATGCGGAAGGCACGCTCGAACATCTCATGCCCGGTTACGGCCGGTGCCTTGATGCCGTATCGTCCTCTGGCGCGGGCGACATTGAGCCCGGTAAAAAGCAGCAGCAGAACGACCAGAAGAGTAACGAACGAGCTGAGTGGAAGCGAGGTCATAACGGGCATCCTTGGGGTAAGAGACTCCCGTACTATAGCCGCTGTCATTCAACGCATACAATGCCTGTCGATTCCTGGAGCCTGACCATGTCCGATCTCAGAACACCTGCCCGCGTTGTTGTGGCTTTACTCAAACCCTACCGCCGGCGCGTTTTGCTTGCGGCCATTGCCCTGGTGGTGGCGGCGCTTGCCATGCTGGGCGTGGGGCAGGGCTTGCGCGCGGTGATCGACCGGGGCTTCTCCGCCGGTGATCCGGCCTGGCTTGATCGCGCCCTGATGGCCATGTTCGGCGTCATCACCGTGCTGGCGGCGGCCACTTATCTGCGGTTTTACAATGTTTCGTGGCTTGGCGAACGCGTCACGGCCGATTTGCGACGACGTGTTTTCGACCATCTGCTGTCGCTGCCGCCGTCGTATTTCGAGCAGGGACGTACCGGTGCAGTGATCTCCAGTCTGACGGCCGATACGGCCTTGATCGAAAACGCCATCGGCTCAACGCTCTCCATCGCCCTGCGCAACACGCTGATCCTGATCGGCGGGCTGGTCATGCTGTTCACCACCAATCTGAAGCTGACGCTCATGGTGCTGGCCGGCGTTCCTCTGGTTGTAGCGCCCATCGTCCTGTTCGGCAGACGTGTCCGGCGTCTGGCGCGGGTCAGCCAGGATCGCGTCGCGGATCTGGGTAACCGGATCGACGAGACGATCCACGAGATTCGCATTGTTCAGGCCTATGGTCACGAGGAGGCCGACCGGCACGATTTCGCGACGCTGGTTGAACGCGGCTTTGACACGTCGCTGGCGCGTATCCGTAACCGTGCCACGCTGATCGCGGCCGTCATGGTGCTGGTGTTTGGTTCGATCTCGCTGATCCTGTGGGTGGGCGGCCACGACGTGCTGGCTGGGCGCATCAGCCCGGGGCAGCTTTCCGCCTTCGTCTTCTACGCCGCACTGGTAGCGGGCTCGGTTGGCGCCTTGTCCGAATCCTGGGGCGATTTGCAGCGCGCAGCAGGAGCCACCGAGCGGCTGCTCGAATTGCTGGCGGCGCATCCGGAGGTGAGCAGACCGATCAACCCGTTGCCGCTGCCAGCCAAGCCGCGTGGTGAAATCGTCTTCGAGGATGTTAGTTTCCGTTATCCATCGCGACCCGACACGCCGGCATTAGCGAACTTCAGCCTCGCCGTGTCGCCGGGGGAAAGCGTGGCACTCGTTGGTCCGTCTGGCGCAGGAAAAACCACGGTGTTCCAGTTGCTGCTGCGTTTTTACGACCCGCAGTCGGGACGGCTATGCCTTGACGGGGTTCCGCTTGCGGCGGCCGATCCGCTGGCGGTGCGCAACTGCATGGCTTTGGTCCCGCAGGAGGCGGTTATTTTTGCCACCAGCGTACTGGAAAATGTGCGCTACGCTCGTCCCGATGCCTGCACCGAAGATGTACGCGCGGCATGTGCAGCCGCCTACGCCGACGACTTTGTAAACCAGTTGCCCGAGGGTTACGAGACGAATCTGGGCGAACGCGGAGTCCGCCTTTCTGGCGGCCAGCGTCAACGCATCGCCATCGCCCGCGCCTTGCTGGCCGATCGCCCGATTCTGCTGCTCGACGAAGCGACCTCGTCGCTGGATGCAGAAAGCGAACGCCTGGTTCAGGGGGCACTGGAGAAGCTGATGAAAAACCGCACGACGCTGGTCATTGCCCATCGACTCGCTACCGTGCAGCGCGCTGATCGCATCGTGGTGATGGATCACGGGCGCATCGTCGAAACCGGTAGCCACGAAGAACTGGTTCGTCAAGACGGCCTCTACGCCCATCTTGCGCGATTACAATTCGCCTCCTGAGAAACCCATAGAACAACCATGACACCAATTACAACAAACGCAGACGATACGCCCAACGTCGTCAATGAGCCCCGACTGTGGATCAACAACGGCTGGACAGCCCGCGTCATCAAGAACGAAGACGATGAAGGCTGGGCCGTGGAAATGATCAAGGACGGCGAGCCGGAACCGGCATTGGTCGGCCCGTGGACCATGGGCCGCGACAAGAAGAATCCCAAGCCGCTTGACGTCTCGGCGTTCAACACGCTGGTCAAGACCGCCTCGGAAGTCCTGCGCCGTCACGAGCAACAACTGCACGCGAGTCTGCACAAGAGCGTTTCAGTGAGCACGCCGTCAGGGCAGGTTAGCGTCACACTCGATATCGTGCCCGACGAATACGATCCTCATGCCGTGCTGGAGGCTCAAGCCTCTACGGGCGAACAGCTGGCGCAAGTGCGCGTGGCACCGGGATTCAAACTGAACCTGGCTAGCGCGACGGCCTGGATTGCGGATGGCTACCGGAAACCTTGAAATCTGGTTGCGGGAGAAGTTCTGGCCTATGAGGCAATAAATGCGGCAAGCTCGAAGCATGATGCTGCGCAAGCCAATATCCATGCGGAGTTCAATGATTGAAGTCTGTAGATCGCCTGTTAACGGGCGTTTCGGGGTGGTCTATTTCCTTATCCCGAAAATATCGATCAACTGACGAGCGACGCCGTCATCGTCGCAATGCCCGGTAACCGGGTGATCTGGCAAAGCGTTCCTGAGTCGTTCGGTGGCGTTGCTCATGACGAACCCCTTGGCCGCCATGGAGAGCATCTCAAAATCGTTCATTCCATCGCCGAAAGCGATCGCATCGTCGATGTCGAGCCCAAATGTGGCAAGGGCTTTCTGCGCTGAATTGCCTTTGTTGACGTTGGCCGCCATCACTTCCAGGCAATCCTCGCGAGAGAACACCACGCTTGCCTGGTCCGGGTAACGTTCCAGAAGCTCGCGTTCAAGCCCGAGCAAGTCTTCGTGCCCGCCAATAAAGCAGAACTTGTGGATGCCTGCCATATCCATAGCCGACAAATCAGTCACCGTATAGACGAATCCGGACTCCTTGTGGTATTCCAGCGACTCCGGCATTTCGCGACCAACGTACCAGCCGTCGCGCTTGTAGATATTCGCGTCGTAGGACCGACATCCTTGCGTGATACGAATCAGATCCTCGGCCAT
>JAIFNM010000162.1 GCA_020047725.1 Betaproteobacteria bacterium | reverse complement strand
GGCTGCGGCGCAATGGTGGCGCTGATGCTATCGGTGGCCCCCGATCACAAGCTGCGCGGCATGCTGTTCTGGCTGATGGGTGACCTTTCGCAAGCCAGCGACCCGATACTGGCGCTGGGTGTCCTTGTCGCCGTGTTGGTGATTACCTTGCCTTTTGCTCGCGAGTTGAATCTGCTGACGCGCGGGGCGGATATGGCGCAAACGCTCGGTGTCCAGGTTGGCCGTTTGCGGCGCGGCGTCTATATCGTTGCCTCGCTAGCCACAGCAGCTGCAGTAACACAGGCGGGTTCCATCGGCTTTATTGGGCTGATCGTTCCGCATCTGGTCCGTCTGGCCGTGGGCAACGATCAGCGTTTGCTCTTGCCGGCATCAGTGCTTGCGGGAGGAAGCTTACTGGTGATTGCCGACACGCTGGCACGTACGGTGATCGCTCCACAGCAACTTCCTGTCGGAGTTCTTACCGCATTGATTGGCGTTCCGGTGTTCCTTTTCCTGCTGACTCGTGATTCCCAAAGGAGGCGGTGAGATGCTCGGCAGCCTCCCTCTTCTCGAAATGCGCAAGCTCACCGTCAGTATTGGCGACAAGGTCTTTTGCCGCGACCTCGATTTGACGTTGCATGCAGGCGAACGCCTGGCCATTCTTGGGCGCAACGGCGCGGGAAAATCGACCCTGCTATCGGTATTCGCCGGGCTGCATGCGCCTCAGGCGGGCGAGGTGCGGGTTAACGGCTCCAACTATGCCACGCTGGGTTCGCGCAAGAGCGCGCTTGTCCGCGGCTGGTTGCCTCAAGCTCGCGGTGATGCCTTCGCTTCCACTGTGCTGGAAACGGCATTGGTCGGCCGTCATCCTCATCTTGATCGCTGGGGATGGGAAAGCGAGAAGGACGCAAAAATCGTCCGCGAAGCGTTGGCAGCAGTTGATCTCGCCTCGTTTGAGCAGCGTGACATTCAAACACTCTCTGGGGGAGAGCGCCAGCGTCTGGCGATTGCCACCCTGCTTGCGCAAGCTCCGCGACTGTTTCTGCTTGATGAACCAATTGCCCACCTCGATCTAAAGCACCAGATTGCCATGCTCGAACTGTTTGCCGGCGCGGCACGCGATTGCGGTGCCGCAGTCGCCATGGTGCTGCATGAGCCTGCGCTAGCCTGGCGCTTCTGCGACCGGGTGCTGCTGATTCATGGTGACGGCCAAACCGAGAGTGGGCTTGCCCAGGACATGCTGACGGTCGACCGGCTTTCAGCCCTTTATCAATACCCGCTTCAATTGCTGGAAAACGACGGACAGGTCAGTTTTATCCCAAGGTGAAAGTTACCCATGAGCGACGTTGAAAAACTGGAATCACGTGATGAGCGTCATGTTAAACGCATGACACGCAAGAAGGCGGTGATTGACGGGAGCATCGCGGCAGCGCAGGAGGAGCGCGGCGTGCTGGTCATCAATACCGGCAACGGCAAAGGAAAATCTTCTGCCGCGTTCGGTGTGGTGGCTCGTGCGCTTGGTCACGGCATGAAAGTCGCCGTTATCCAGTTCATCAAGGGGCGCTCCGACACCGGCGAAGAGGGCTTCTACCGGCGCGTCGGCGGGTTGATTCCTGGAAGTTTGAATTGGCACGTTTCCGGCGAAGGTTTTACCTGGGAGACGCAGGACAGTTCACGCGATGCAGCTGCTGCGCAAGCCGCCTGGGAGCTTGCGTGTAGCTACCTGAATGATCCTGAAATCGGGCTCATTGTTCTCGACGAGTTTACCTATGCGCTCAAATACGGCTGGCTGCAGATCGCACCTGTCGTTGCCGCCCTAGCGGCGCGGCCGCGTATGCAGCACGTCATCATTACCGGTCGTGCGGCCCCAGAGGCACTGGTCAAGGCGGCCGATACCGTAACCGACATGACACTGATCAAGCATGCGTTTAAGGCCGGCGTCAAAGCCATGCCGGGACTCGAGTGGTGAGCGTGGGAAGCTCGCTCTCCTGCCCCGCCCTATTTGTTGCAGCGCCAGCTTCCGGGCAGGGCAAAACGACCGTTGTTGCGGCTTTGGCTCGGCTGCACACGCGACGCGGTCGGAAGGTCCGCGTCTTCAAATGTGGGCCGGATTTCCTTGACCCCCAAATACACGCCATAGCCAGCGGCGCACCGTGCCAGAACATTGATGTGTGGATGTGCGGCGAAGAAGATATAGCCTGGCGTCTGGCTGAAGCGGCGCGCAGTGCTGATCTGATCCTCGTTGAAGGCGTCATGGGGCTGTTCGACGGCAATCCGTCAGCCGCGGAGCTAGCGACCCGGATCGGTATCCCGATTCTCGCGGTGATCGACGGCGCCGCAATGGCCAATAGTTTCGGGGCCATTGCCTATGGCCTCAAACATTATCGATCCGGCACACCACTTCATGCGGCTTTTGCCAATCGCGTAGGTAGTGCCTATCACGCCGAGTTACTGGAAAAGAGTCTACCGCCGGATATCGTCTGGTACGGCCATTTGCCGCGCGATGCAGATGCAGCAATGCCTGAACGTCATCTTGGTCTGTTGCCGGCAGCAGAAATTGAAGATCTCTCGCTACGTATCGAGCGAATGGCCGATCTGCTGGCGCCGACAGCCGCTGCCAGACTACCCCCGTCGGTCAGCTTTATTGATGCCAAATCTTCTGCAATTACACCTCTGCTGAGCGGAAAAACCATCGCCATCGCGCGCGATGCAGCCTTCTGTTTTCTTTATCCGGCCAATCTTGATTGCCTCGAATCGCTCGGCGCGAAAATTGCGTATTTTTCGCCACTGGCAGACAGCGAGCTGCCGCCTTGTGATGCAGTTTGGTTACCCGGCGGTTATCCGGAGCTGCACGGCGAAAAACTTGCCGCGAATCGTCGCATATGGGCGTCACTCGCCGTCCATGTTGATGCCGGAAAACCCGTGCTGGCCGAATGTGGCGGCATGATGGCGCTGTTTCAGAGTGTGAGAGATATTGCAGACCATCGGCATGTACTCGCCGGGCTGTTGCCGGGGCAGGTGAGCATGCAGAAGAAACTGGCTGGGCTCGGCATGCAGGAGGTTGAGTTACACGTTTCACTACTCGAAAACCGAAACCGATCTGCAACCGCTATGCGTCTCTTGTCGCCCGGACGGTCGTGTCGGCGAAGCGGTTTATCGCCAACGCCGCCTCACCGCCAGCTACATGCACCTGTATTTCCCGTCAAATCCGCAAGCTATCGCAGGATTGTTTCTCCCATAATCTCCCGCTTTGACCTTCAGCTTACAGGTGCTCGCCGGTAGGCTAGGAATAGCCATTTTCTCGCTACAAGAGGATTGCGTTCGCACAAGAGGATTGCGTTCGCGTATTTCAATGCTAAGATTGAGAAAATGAAACGGGAGTCCAAAAATGGCAAAAAAGAGTTCACCAAAACCTGCCGCTGTTCCGCTGGTCAGCGCGGCAGTAAGGGTACTTGCAGTCCTTGATCAGCTTTCCCGGCAGCGTGCCATTGGACTGGAGGAAATCTCCCGAGAAATCAAGCTGGCCAAGCCGACGGTCTACCGCTTTCTGCTCACCCTTCAGGAGTTAGGCTATGTGCGTCGGATTGATGGCGACCGCTGGGCGATCACGCTGAAGATGTTCAATATGGGATCGCGGGCGCTGGATCATCTTGATCTGCATTCCGCCGCGCGCCCAATCGCTGAACAGCTTGCTGAAGAACTCGGCGAGACCGTGCACATGGGTGTTCTGGAGGGGGATTCAGCTGTTTATGTCCTGAAGATCGAGTCTAAATATACTATTCGCATGTTCTCTCGTGTCGGTCGGCGCATGCCGCTTTACTGTACGGCCATTGGAAAGGTTCTTTTGGCTTTCTCGACAGAGGATGAGCGTGAGGCTGCGCTAAAGGGCGTCCGCCTCTTGGCCTTTACCAAAAAGACCCTTTCCAACCGCCCCGCTCTTTATGCAGAATTGGATCGCATTCGCGAACAAGGCTACGCGCTGGATGACGAGGAAAACGAGGAAGGGATCCATTGTATCGGCGCCCCTATCTTTGACCACACGGGTTCGGTCGTGGCGACAATTTCGGTTTCCTGGCCGGGTTTCCGCTATGAGCGTGGAGAAGAAAACGAGAAAATCGACAAGATCAGGGGCGCAGCCGGCCGCGTATCAAGTGTTCTTGGTTACAGCCCGGATACAAATATCTGACTGCTTGAGCACATCCAGACGAATTCTTAAAAATGGAATTGCGTTTCAAAATACTTGATCAACCCGGCCGTCGGGTGTAAAGTTATTCTGGTCAGATTGTCAGGCCACGATCATCTCCTCTGTTTTTGTTCTCCGAATGACCCGCCTGGCACCGATCTCACGAGCGCCATCCTGAAGCTAGGGATGGTATGAAGTTGAATTGTGGTGTTATTGGACGTTAGGGACGTTAGGTACGATGAGTAATGTATTTTTCCCAGATACTGATCTTTCACTGGAAACAGTCGAGGCCGGGCAGGTCAGCCGCAAGATCCGCGCAGTTGGTGGAGGCCTCATGATGGTCGAGGTGTTCTTCGAGGCCGGAGCCTGTGGTGCTGAACACCGACATGTTCATGAGCAGGTCAGCTACTGCCTTTCCGGCGAATTTGTTTTCACGATAGAAGGCGAGACTGCCACCGTACGCGCTGGTGATTCGCTTTATGTGCCTCCCTCGGCATTGCACGGGACGACCTGTGTTGTTGAAGGCCGGCTGCTCGACATCTTCACGCCGCAGCGCGAGGATTTTATCAAGACTTGATTTCGGAGGTTTCATGAAGCTCGAAACACGCTATTCACATCATCCGGAGGACATGAAGGGTTACGACACCGAAACCCTTCGTCGTCATTTCCTCGTCGAGCAGGTCTTTGCGACCGGTGAATTGAAGCTGACCTACACGCATGTAGATCGGGTCGTCTTCGGCGGCGCCGTTCCAACAACGCAAGCTCTTTTGCTTGAAGGCGGCAAGGCATTTGGTACACCGAATTTCCTTGATCGCCGCGAACTTGGCATCGTCAACATCGGCGCCAGTGGTCGGATCATCCTCGATGGCGTGACGCATGCCTTGTCGAACGGTGATGGCCTGTACGTTGGTATGGGCGTCAAATCCGTCGCTTTCGAGAGCGATGACCCTGCCAACCCGGCCAAGCTGTACCTCATGAGTTGCCCTGCGCATGCCTCCTATCCGACGGTGCATATCACGCGGGCGACAGCAAACCCCAAGAAGCTCGGTTCGCCCGAGACCTGCAATGTGCGCACGATCTACCAGTATGTTCATCCGGCGGTCTGCAAAAGCTGTCAACTGGTGATGGGCGTGACGGTTCTGGAACCGGGCAGTGTGTGGAACACCTTCCCGCCACATACTCACGAACGCCGCATGGAGGTTTACCTCTATTTCGCCATGTCGCCTGATACGCGCATCTTCCACCTGCACGGCCAGCCAACCGAAACACGCCACATCGTGATGGCCAATGAGCAGGCAGTGATTTCGCCCTCCTGGTCGATCCACTCAGGCGTGGCTTCCGGTCCTTACTCCTTCATCTGGGGTATGGCTGGTGAGAACCAGACTTTCGACGACATGGATGGCCTCGGCCCCAATGACCTCCGATAAAAGGAACTGACATGAACGGAATACTTGATGCATTCAAACTCGATGGTAAAGTGGCCATCGTCACCGGTTCGGAACGCGGCCTGGGTCGCGGTATGGCCGTGGCACTCGCCCAGGCGGGAGCCGAAATCGTTGGTGTGACTTACACCGATAGTGCTCCTGAAACCGCTGCAGCGATTGAGGCGGCAGGCAGAAAATACCTGCACATTCAGGCAAATCTCCTCAGCATTGAGCCGGTGGAACGCGTCGTCGAAACGGCTCTCCAGGCCTTCGGTCACATCGACATTCTGGTGAACAACGCTGGCATCATTACACGCAACGACTCCGTCGATTTCACCGAGAAGGAATGGGACGATGTGATGAACATCAATCTCAAGACGGCTTTCTTCATGTGTCAGGCCGTGGCTCGCCAGTTCATCAAACAGGGTACGGGCGGCAAGATCGTCAACATTGCATCGATGCTCTCTTTCCAGGGTGGCATTCGTGTGCCGTCCTACACGGCGTCCAAGAGCGGCATCAAGGGCATCACGATGCTGATGGCCAACGAGTGGGCCAAACACGGCGTCAACGTCAACGCCATTGCTCCCGGTTACATGGCCACCGACAACACCACTCAACTACGGGCCGACGAAAAGCGCAATGCGGAAATCCTCGGGCGTATTCCTTCCGGTCGCTGGGGCTTGCCTGAAGACCTTGGCGGTGCTGTCGTTTTTCTCTCCTCGAAGGCGGCTGATTACGTGAATGGCTACACCATCGCCGTCGATGGCGGCTGGCTGTCGCGTTAAGTCACTCATTCAAGACGGAGTACCCGGATGTCCCCCTTCCTGAACGCCGACTTCCTTCTCCCTGACGCGAGTTCACGCCGGCTGTACCACGACTACGCGGCGGCGATGCCGATCATCGACTACCACTGTCACCTGCCGCCGGCCGACATCGCCAACGATTCGCTGTTCAAGAACCTCGCCCACGCCTGGCTCGGAGGCGACCACTACAAATGGCGCGCCATGCGCTCGAACGGCGTTCCCGAAGCCGACATCACCGGCCACGAACCCGATTACCAGACCTTCCTCGCCTGGGCCCGAACCGTCCCGCGCCTGATCGGTAATCCGCTCTACCACTGGACACACCTCGAACTGCAGCGCTACTTCGGCATTCACGAACCGCTCTCCGAAAAAACCGCC
Source organism: Betaproteobacteria bacterium (assembly GCA_020047725.1). Classification (GTDB taxonomy): domain Bacteria; phylum Pseudomonadota; class Gammaproteobacteria; order Burkholderiales; family Rhodocyclaceae; genus Propionivibrio. Next base: position 60 of record JAIFNM010000162.1, on the reverse strand, counting down.
CCGATGATCTGGGAAGCCTGCAACGCCCAGATCGTCCAACCCGAGTTCGGTGCCCGTTCG
>JAIFNM010000156.1 GCA_020047725.1 Betaproteobacteria bacterium | reverse complement strand
GGCCCGCAGAATCTTCTCGACGCCGTGGCCGTGGCGCGTATTCCAGGTGCGTGCGGGGTTGTCGCCGTGCTGGCTGGCCGCGTTCATGCCGCTGGTGATGTGCGCAAGGTGCATACCTATCGGGTCGATGCCTTCGAATCGGGTGACGCCGGGGTGCTGGGTGTCGTCGAAGAAGGTCATCTTCGGCGCTTCCGTGATTGGCCAATCGGAACGCCACTTGGATTGTCACTTCTTGATGTCGATGCGGCGCGCTGGCCATGGGTGGAAATCGTTGTCAGTCATGCCGGCAGTCGGGGAGATGCCGTCCATGCGTTATGCGCTGCCGGTGTAAAGGGTTTGGTGGTTGCGGCGACCGGCAATGGCACCATTCACCAGTCTCTGCAATTGGCGCTTGATGTGGCCAGGTCGGCAGGAATTCCGGTGTGGCGCTGTTCCCGCTGCAATGGCGGCGTGCTTGTCGGAGCGGAGGTCGGTCCCGCCGCAGCGATGTCGCCGTGGCAGGCGCGAATCGAGTTGCTGCTAGTGCTACTGGCTGCCCGGACGGCGTAACGAAATCAGTGTGTCTTGTTGCCCACGAAACGTCAAGGTGAGATGCCCTGCAAGCTAATAGGCATGCGCTTCTCCAGATAGGTCTTTTGTAGATCGCCTATTGGCGGGCGTTCTGGCCCGGTGCTTCTGTGTTGACGATGTGTACAGAACTGGATAATCTGTACATATGAAAAAGCGAACCAGCGAACAGCACATGCTCCTTGAACAGATCAGCCAGGTGGCTCAAGGTCTCGGCGAGACTTTTGCGCCGTTCTGTGAAGTTGTGGTTCATGACCTCATGCATCCCGAGCACGCCATCGCGGCGATCTACAACAACCTGTCGGGACGCGAGGTAGGTGCTCCAGCCACTGAATTGGGTCTGGCGCGCATTTCCGATCCGGGATTCCCGCAGATCGTTGCCAACTACGCGAACCAGTTTGCCGATGGCCGTCAGGCGAAGAGCACGTCAATCGGCATCAAGGATTCGAGCGGGCGCTATATCGCCGCCTTGTGCGTGAATGTGGATCTGACGATTTTCCGCAGCCTGCAAAGTGTGCTGGGGCAGTTCGGCAGTGTAGGGGCGCCCGTGGGGTTGCATGAATCGCTTGATCCGGACAATGCCGAATCGATCCGGCAGCACATGGGTTTCTTTGCCGCGCAACCGGCTTCGCTCGGCGCGGAGTCGATCAGGAGCCGTATCGACCAGTATGCTGCGCGTCTGGCGACCACGCCGCGTTCGCTTAAGGCCGAGGATCGGCGTGTTCTGATGCGCGAGTTAAAGGAGAGCGGCTGCCTGGACGTACGCCGAGCCATGGACATTGTCGCGCTGCACCTGGGTGTGTCGCGAGCAACGGTGTATGGCGATGTCAAATAGTTCGCGCTTGCTGTTACTCAACAAGGATGAAGTCGAAGCCTTGTTGCAGCCGGATATGGCGTTGCAAGCCGTACGCGAAGCCTTTGTTTTGCATAGCCAGGGCAAAGGCCGCGTTTTTCCTGTCGTCAGAGAGCGGCTTGATACGGGCGGTATCTTCGGAATCAAGTCGGGAGATGTCCAAGAGCAGGGTTTGCTCGGTTTCAAGGCAGCCGGATTCTGGCCGGATAATGGCCGCCTGGGCAGCGAATCACATCAGGCAACCATTCTTTTGTTTGATCCCGCCACCGGCCGGCCAAGCTGCGTTATCGATGGCAATGCGGTCACGACGATGCGTACCGGAGCCGCTGGCGCGCTGGGTCTGGTGCGGCTGGCACGGGCCGACAGTACGCAACTGTGCGTTTTTGGCACGGGTGTTCAGGCGCGGGCACAACTCAATTTTTCGCTGCGCATGATGCCGACGCTTTCCATGGTCCGCTACATAACCCGTGATGGACGAGTGGATGAGAGCTTTGAGGCTCAATTTGCTACTCGCTGCGCTATTTCGCTGGCAACAGATTGCAACTCGGCCGTCGCGGCGAGTGATGTGGTGATCACGGCCACTCCAGGCTCTGGCGCACTGTTCGACCTGGAGTCGGTTCAGCCAGGAACTCACCTCAACTGTGTCGGTACCGACACCCGTGGTAAACGTGAACTTCCCGACGGTCTGCTGCAGCGGGTTCGCCTGTTTGTTGACGATGCGACGCAAGCTCGACAGATCGGCGAGACCCAGTGGGCTCCCGAATTAACATGTATCTCGCTGGGCGACCTGCTGGCGCGCAAGGCGCATTACAACCGGCGATCCGATGACATCACGCTCTTCGATATGACGGGATTGGCTTTGCAGGACCTGACCGTCGCCCGGGCGCTACAGGAACGCGCTGACGCGACCCAGACGGGCACCCGCGTCGCGTGGCCCTGGTAGCGAATTCAAACCCGCCTGAAAGGATTGCAATCATGCTGAATTTACCCACTTACGAGGATGTTGCGGCGGCAGCCGAGCGAATCAAAGGCCATGCGCATCGTACGCCGGTCATGACCTCGCGCACGGTTGATCAGGAAATCGGTGCAAAGGTCTTTTTCAAGTGCGAGAACTTGCAGCGCATGGGCGCCTTCAAATTTCGCGGCGCGTTCAACGCCTTGTCGAAGTTCGACGAGCGGCAGCGACGTGCTGGTGTAGTGACTTTTTCGTCGGGAAATCATGCGCAAGCGATCGCTCTCTCGGCATCCTTGCTTGGCATTACGTCTACGATCGTTATGCCGAACGACGCCCCTGCCAGCAAGGTTGCCGCGACGAGAGGCTACGGAGGAAGTGTTGTGATCTATGATCGCTACAAGGAAGACCGCGAGGAAATTGGCCGCAAGCTGGCAGAAGATCACGGGATGACACTCATTCCGCCTTATGATCATCCCGATGTGATCGCGGGGCAGGGAACGGCGGCAAAAGAACTGTTTGAAGAGGTGGGGGCACTTGATGCCCTGTTCGTCTGCCTCGGTGGCGGCGGTCTGCTTTCCGGTTCTGCGTTGGCGACGCGTGCGCTCGCGCCACAATGCAAGTTGTATGGCGTTGAACCCGAAGCAGGCAATGATGGGCAACGCTCATTCCGTTCCGGTGCCATCGTGCATATCGATACGCCGACAACCATCGCTGACGGCGCGCAGACGCAGCACCTTGGTGCCTATACGTTCGCGATCATTCGTCGCGATGTGGACGACATTCTCACAGCCTCCGACATGCAGTTGATCGACTGCATGCGATTTTTTGCTGCACGCATGAAACTAGTGGTTGAACCCACTGGTTGCCTGGGTTTTGCCGCCGCGCGCGAGATGAAATCACAGTTGCATGACCAGCGCATTGGTGTAATCATCAGCGGAGGCAACGTCGATATGAAGCGTTTTTGCAGTCTGACCGCTTGAGTTCTCGCTAGCGCGACCGGGGCCCGCGCGTGTTCAGGACGTTGAAGCTGAAGGGAATCGATGCGGTTCAAGCTGAATCTCCTGTTATTTCTGCTGGTAACGGCCGTTCTGGTCGCTTCCAGCACGTTCTTTTATTATTCCCTGCGCAGCGAACTGGATGCGCGCTTTGAAGAGCGCAAGCAGGAAATCGCCAAAAGGCTTCAGGCGAATCTGGTCAACGCGATCTGGAATTACGACAAGGAACAGGCCGTCAGCATTGTTAACTTTGAATTTGATTCATCGCCGGACATCAATGAAATCAGTATCTATCAGATAGCGTACGGAGCGGCAAATGCGTCGGATAACCTGTTCGTTTATCGTAACAGGGATGCTATTGGCAATATGGCGGAGGAGACGGAAAGGAAAACAAAGGCAGAAGACACCATGCGCGTGTCGTTGCACGTGATTTTCAGCACCGACCCGGACAGGCAGGCCAAGCAATCCAATATTGAGGTGGGGTACGCGCAGATCAGCTTCTCTCGTGATCAAGTTGACGGATTGCTGGCCGAGCAATTGCGTAACCGCATAATCGAGATCCTCATTCTCAATGCTGTGCTTGGATTTGCGCTGTATTCAGTCATGAGCCGCATGGTCATCAGCCCCTTGGCTCAGTTGTCACGTGCCTTCAAGGAGTTGGCGCAAAATCCTCAGGTGGGTGAACTCAAGATCAAGGGCCGCGACGAGTTTGGCGAGGTAGTCGATGCCTTCAACCAGATCGAACGACGGTTGGTTTCGGATATCGATAGACGAACCGAGGCTGAACAGAGTTTGCGCAAGAGCAACAATGAACTGACCGAGGCAATGGATTCGCTCAAGCTTGCCCAGGAGAGCCTGGTTCAGGCTGAGAAATTTGCTGCCCTGGGGGCGTTGGTCGCCGGGGTTGCGCATGAAATCAATACGCCGGTTGGAATAACCGTGACTGGCGCGTCTTTTCTGGTTGAAGAGGGGCAGCGGATCGAAAAGCTGATGAGTCAAGGAGCCATTAAAAAGTCCGAAATCCTCCAGTTCATTGCTTCGGTGATTGAGGGCGCACAACTTGTTCTGAATAATGCCGAGAGAGCCGCCTATCTGATCAACAGTTTCAAGCAGGTGGCAGCCGATGAAACGTCGGAAGTGCGTCGGACCTTCGATCTCAAGGGTTATCTGAACGACGTTCTGACGAGTCTGCGCCCGATGTACAAGAAAACTGCAATCAGTGTACGGATTTCCTGTCCGACTGATATCGAAATGGATACCTATCCTGGCCTGCTGGCGCAGGTGCTGACGAATCTGGTAAGTAACGCGCTGACGCACGGTTTTGAAGCGGGAGCCGAAGGTGAGATCGCGGTTGACGCACGGATGGAGTCAAAATGGGTCGTCATCGAGTGCGCCAACAACGGAAAGGTCATTCCGCCGGAAAACATTCCAAGGTTGTTTGAGCCGTTTTTTACCACACGTCGATCTGAAGGCGGGACCGGACTTGGGTTGAATATTGTGTCCAACATTGTCACCCAGCGCCTGGGTGGCACAGTTAAAGTGGTAAGCGACATCGCTCAAGGAACGATTTTTACGGTTCGTATTCCAATGGTATTAATGGAGAAGGTGCGTGGAGGGAGCACGAAATGACAGAACCTGGAAGCTTTGACGACAGTTGGCTGGTAGACGACACCAACGCCAGCGATGCTGGCCGGGAGTTGAGTTATCTGCGTCCGTGGAAGCTCATGATCGTTGATGATGAGCCGGACGTCCATGCCATGACCGGCCTGGCGCTTCGTGGTCTGCTTTTTCGTGGTCGTTCTCTCGAGATTCTCTCGGCCTATTCAGCCGCAGAAGGATTTGAGCTTCTTGAAAGGCACCCGGATATCGCCATTATGTTGCTCGATGTGGTGATGGAGACGGACGATGCGGGTCTGCGTCTGGCGGCCCGAATACGTGGGGAGCTCAACAATCAGCTGGTTCGCATCGTTTTGCGTACCGGGCAGCCAGGGCAGGCGCCGGAAGAGGAAGTGATCGTTAAGTACGATATCAATGATTACAAATCCAAGACCGAGTTGACGGCCCGCAAGCTGTTCGTGGTGGTGATTGCATCGTTACGGACCTATGAGAGCCTGCTGATTATTGATCTTTCACGTCAGGGACTGCACCGGATTCTCGAGGGAACGGAGAATCTGTATCAATACAGTTCGTTGCAGGAATTTTCGTCCGGTGTTCTGTCCCAGATCAGCGCTATTTTGGGTGTGGGAGCAGACGGCATGCTATGTGCCAAGCGGCTCAGCTCAAAAGCAGATCGTGAACAGGATTTTGATGTTGTGGCCGGGACCGGAAGGTTTGCCGATCTGACGGCGAGGGAGAAAGCGAGTGAAGACCATCCGTTTTTCGGGCTGGTCAGGAGGGTCTTTGCTCTTGCGCGCAATCACTTTGAGCATCCGTATGACGTTTTACATTTTTCGACGCAGAACGGCTATCGCTTCGTTATTGTTTTTACACCGCCCTGGCCGCTTGAAGACTTTCAGAAAGATCTGTTGGGCGTTTTTTGTGACCGCATGGGTTCGGCCTTCGATAATCTTTACCTCTATCAACAGTTGCGTGCGTCGAATGAGGCAACCGTCATTGCGCTTGCCGATCTGGCGGAATTCCGCGATGAAAGCACGGGCAGTCATATCGTCCGTGTGAAGCGTCTGACCAATGCGCTTGTTGCGCGATTACACGAAAAGGGAAAGTTTCCTGGTGACGTTTCGGATACGTTCAAGGCCATGGTTGGCGTAGCCTCCATCCTTCATGATGTTGGTAAAGTGGCGACGCCGGATCATGTGTTGCTCAAGCCGGGAATTCTGACGCAGGAAGAGCGTACGATCATGAAAGAACACGCACGGAAGGGGCAGGATATCCTTGAGCGTGCGGCTAACCTGATTAATGGCGAAAGCTATCTCTCCTTTGGGGCACAGATTGCGGGAGGCCATCATGAGCGTTACGACGGTAGCGGATATCCGAGAGGGCTGAAGGAAGCTGAGATTCCTCTGGCATCAAGAATCGTTGCCGTGGTCGACGTATTTGATGCGCTTGTACACCGGCGGCTTTACAAGGAGCCATGGCCCGTCGCTAAAGCGATCAGCTACATGCGTAAGGCGTCCGGCACGCAGTTCGACCCTGAGGTGCTGTCTACCTTCCTGGAGATCGTCGAAGCAAGTCCGAACGACTGGGTCGATAACAGCGAGCTTTGAACCGCCAGAATAGGCTTAATAAATTACATCAGGTGGTCCAGTGGAACCGATATTGTCTGCCGGTGCTCAAAGCGGACTAATTGACGTACGCCGAGCCGGCGTAGTCCGGCCAGCGCCTCGGCGAAGTGTCGTCCCACCTGTTGCGGTGTGTGGGCATCCGAGCCCAAGGTCAGCGGCACTCCCGCTTTTGACAATGCTTCGATTATTTCCCAGCCCGGCATGAATTCCTGCGCTGGATTGTCCAGCCCCGAAGTGTTGATCTCAACGGCCATGCCCGCCGTCAGGAGTTCCGGGATGAGCGGTTCGATAAAGGGCATCAGTCCGCCATGCGGTCGATGTCCCATTTTCTTGGGGAGGTCGAGATGCCCGACGATGTCGCAATAGCGCTCGCGAACCATCAATCCAACGTTATGGAAATAGAGTTCGCAAACGTCGTCGATTGACCAGTTGTCGTACATTTCCGGCTCCTGCAACTTCTCGAAGCCGATGTTATGCACCGAACCGATGATGTAATCCCAGTCGTAGCGTTCCTGAATCTCGCGCGCTAGCCCAATACGGCTCGGGATGAAGTCCATTTCCATTCCCAGTCGGATATGGAAGGGGCTTGGCCCTTCACGGTTGAATTCGACCTGCAATCGTTTCACGTCAGCAACGTAGAGTTCCAGCTCATGGGCCAGCATGGCGTAGCGTTTTCCGGCCGAACGCAGCATCCAGTGGCTGTGGTCGGAGAAGCCGAAATCGGTCAAGCCCAAATCCAGGGCGCGTTGTGCGTAAGCCGCCATTGCTCCCGTCGCGTGGCAGCAACGCGTGGTGTGGCTGTGCAGATCCATCAATCCATGCATTCTAGTTTTCTCATCCAGTGATAGCCAATCTGGCTAAAGTCAGGCGTCTCTAGGAATTTCCTGTTTCAGCGGGGAGATATGCTAACAGTTTCCTGAAGTCTCCCGGGTCTGAAGCGCCAATGAAAATGAGCCCCACTTGCTACAGCAAGTGGGGCTCATCAGGGAAGCAGGCAAACTATCAATCAGATCAGTGAAACTGTTCTTCCTCCGTCGAGCCAGTCAGCGCTGTAACGGATGAAGCTCCGCCCTGGATTACGGTGGTTACTTCATCGAAGTAACCGGTGCCCACTTCCTGCTGGTGCGAAACGAAGGTATAGCCTCTATCACGGGCAGCGAATTCAGGTTCCTGAACCTTTTCAACGTAGGCCGTCATGCCGCGTGCCACGTAGTCCTGTGCCAGATCGAACATGTGGTACCACATGTTGTGAATGCCGGCGAGGGTGATGAACTGATACTTGTAGCCCATGGCGCCGAGTTCCTTCTGGAATCTGGCGATGGTTGCATCGTCTAAGTTCTTCTTCCAGTTGAAGGACGGGGAGCAGTTGTAGGCCAGCAATTTGCCCGGGAATTTGGCATGAACGCCTTCGGCGAACTGGCGCGCAAATTCCAGATCGGGTTTGCCGGTTTCACACCAGACGAGGTCGGCATATTCCGCGTAGGCAACGGCGCGGGAGATGGCCTGTTCCAGGCCCTTTCTGGTCTTGTAGAAACCTTCTGAGGTGCGCTCGCCGGTGACAAAAGGCTTGTCGTTTGGGTCGTAGTCGGAGGTCAATAGATCGGCAGCTTCTGCGTCGGTGCGGGCGATAACCAGCGTTGGTACACCGCAGACGTCCGCCGCGAAACGAGCTGCGATCAGTTTCTGGACAGCCTCGGCGGTTGGCACCAGCACCTTTCCACCCATGTGGCCGCATTTCTTTACGGAAGCCAGTTGGTCTTCAAAGTGCACACCGCCGGCACCGGAACGAATCATGGCTTTCATCAGTTCGAAGGCGTTCAGCACGCCGCCGAAACCGGCCTCGGCATCGGCAACAATAGGAGCGAAATAGTCGATGTAATCCTTATGGCCGGGTTCAATACCCTTGGAGCACTGGATCTCATCAGCACGACGGAAGGTGCTATTGATGCGCTCAACGACCTTTGGCACGGAGTCGACGGGGTACAGCGACTGGTCCGGGTACATTGAAGCGTAGCTGTTGTTGTCAGCGGCAACCTGCCAGCCGGATAGGTAGATCGCCTTCACACCAGCCTTGACCTGTTGCATGGCCTGACCACCGGTAAGGGCGCCAAGGGAGTTGACGTAGGGTTCGGTGTTGACCAGGTCCCAAAGTTTCTCGGAAGCGCGACGCGATAGGGTGTATTCGATCGGAAAGGAACCGCGTAGACGTACAACGTCAGCGGCGGAATAGCCACGTTTGATGCCTTTCCAGCGTGGATTCTCGGCCCAGTCCTTCTCGAGTGCTGCGATTTGTTGTGCCCGTGTGCTCATAGTTGACCTCTCAATAAATCGAAACATGACTAAATTGGGGAAAATCGAACTGCCATGCTCCAGGACGTACGGTCCTTCTCTGGCTATCGACGAGATCAATTATACGAACAATGGTGCGGCGCCACAATACTCTTATATAAGATATAAGAATTTTTTTAAACCAATAAAATCATAATATTATATTGTGTATTTCACAATACGGTGTTTGCGTCGTCAGGTGGAATGACTCGGTGCACAATTAGCGGGCGCTAATGTAAGAGTCTGTGGTGTTCGTCCACTTCGGCGGTGAGTGTTCCGGTCGTTCGTTTGCGCCGAGATTACCGATGCAACTCCCGGTTTGATACCAACACACCATCCTCATCGGCGTACAGGTAGTCGCCCGGGTTGAAGCTGACGCCACCAAAAGTGACTGTCAGATCGCGCTCACCAGCCCCCTTCTTGAGGCTTCGTTGCGGGTGTGTATCCAGTGCCAGCACCCCGATGTCGACCATGTTCACCTCTACGGAATCGCGGATGCAGCCGTAAACAATCACGCCTTCCCAGCTATTCTTATTCGCAAGCGCAGCAAGCTGATCGCCGACCAGGGCGCAACGTATGGAGCCACCGCCGTCGATAACAAGAACTTTTCCCTTGCCATCTTCGCCGAACGTGGTTCGTACAAGTGCGTTGTCCTCGAACAGCTTAAGCGTGACGATGTGGCCGCAAAATGACGTGCGCGCTCCATAGTGCTTGAACATCGGGGCTACAACGCGAAGCGTCTTTCCAAGTTCCCTTTCAAATGCGTCACAAAGATCGGGTGTTTTGAAATTCATGCTGAGTGACTCCGCGAATGAAAAAAAGCGGCCATGCCGATAGAGGCATGGCCGCTTGTTGAACGAGCGATCAGATTATTTCGGCTGTCTCTTCTTCGAATACCAGCTTGACCTTGCCGTCTCCATCAAGATCAACGGTGACGTGCCCACCATTGGCCAATCGGCCGAACAAGAGCTCATCGGCCAGCGCCGAACGGATGGTGTCCTGAATCAGGCGTGCCATCGGACGGGCACCCATTAGCGGATCGAAACCCTTGATTGCCAAATGTTTCTTGAGCTCGTCGGTGAAAACCGCCTCAACTTTTTTCTCGTGCAACTGTCCTTCAAGTTGCATCAGGAACTTGTCGACCACGCGCAGAATGACTTCATGGTCAAGCGCCTTGAAGGAGATGGTGGCGTCCAGCCGGTTACGGAACTCGGGGGAGAAGAGCCGCTTGATCTCGACCATCTCGTCACCAGCCTGTTTGGTGGTGGTGAAACCCATGTTCGATTTCTGGATGGATTCCTGACCAGCGTTGGTCGTCATGATAATGACCACGTTGCGGAAGTCAGCCTTGCGCCCGTTGTTGTCGGTCAGCGTACCGTGGTCCATCACTTGCAGCAGGATACTGTAAATGTCCGGATGCGCTTTCTCAATCTCATCGAGGAGCAGCACGCAGTAAGGTTTCTTCGTTACGGCCTCGGTAAGCTGCCCACCCTGATCGAAGCCGACATAGCCGGGCGGGGCGCCGATCAGCCGCGAAACGGCGTGGCGTTCCATGTACTCTGACATGTCGAAGCGCAACAATTCGATACCCATGCAGTAGGCCAGTTGCTTGGCGACCTCGGTTTTTCCCACACCAGTCGGTCCCGAGAAAAGGAAGCTGCCAATCGGCTTGCCGGGTGTTCCCAATCCGGAGCGCGCCATCTTGATCGCCTTGGCCAGCGTATCGATGGCGAGTTCCTGTCCAAAAACAACGGCTTTCAGATCGCGGTCGAGATTCTTGAGAGCGCTGCGGTCATCTGATGAAACTTGCGTGGAAGGAACGCGAGCAATCTTGGCAACAATTTCCTCGATGTCCTGCTTGCCGATGATCTTCTTCTGTTTGGACTTTGGCAGGATGCGTTGAGCTGCGCCGGCTTCATCAATAACATCGATGGCCTTGTCCGGAAGATGGCGATCCGTGATGAAGCGCACCGACAGGTCGACTGCCGAAGTGAGTGCGGCGGCGGAATACTTAATGCCGTGGTGTGCTTCGAAGCGGGACTTGAGCCCCTTAAGTATCTCTATGGTGTCGGGAACGGAAGGCTCACTCACGTCGATTTTCTGGAAACGCCGGGAGAGTGCGTGATCCTTCTCGAAGATGCCGCGATACTCGTTGTAGGTGGTCGCTCCGATGCACTTGAGCTGGCCATTGGAGAGCGCCGGCTTGAGAAGGTTGGACGCATCCATCGTACCGCCCGAGGCCGATCCTGCACCGATCAGCGTGTGTATCTCGTCGATGAACAGGATAGCATCCGGATTGTCGCCAAGCTGCTTGAGCACGGCCTTCAATCGCTGCTCAAAGTCACCACGGTACTTCGTTCCTGCCAGTAGCGCGCCCATGTCCAGCGAGTAAATGTTGGCTTTGGTGAGGATCTCGGGAACGTCGCTTTCGATGATGCGACGGGCCAGCCCCTCGGCGATGGCGGTCTTGCCGACGCCGGCTTCTCCAACTAACAGCGGGTTGTTTTTGCGCCGGCGGCACAGGGTCTGAATGACACGTTCCAGCTCGTTATCACGCCCGATAAGCGGATCGATCTTGCCTTGCAGCGCGAGGGCATTGAGGTTGATGGTGTAGCTTTCCAACGGGCCGGCGGCCGTCTGGGCTTCACTTTCGGTTTCAACTTCGCCTTCAGCGCGCACCGGGGTCTGCGGAACCTTGCTGACCCCGTGGGAAATGAAATTAACCACGTCGAGCCGGGTTATGCCTTGCTTTTGCAGGTAATAAACCGCGTGTGAGTCCTTTTCGCCGAAAATCGCCACCAGCACATTGGCGCCGTTGACCTCTTTTTTGCCCGACGACTGGACGTGCAGGATGGCGCGCTGGATCACCCGTTGAAAACCGAGTGTCGGCTGCGTGTCGATATCCTCTGTGCCATCCACCGTCGGCGTGTGCTCAACGATGAACTTGCCCAGGTCCCGTCGCAGTTGCTCGATGTTGCCGCCGCAGGCGCGCAAGGTCTCTGCGGCCGACGGGTTATCGAGCAACGCCAGCAGAAGGTGTTCGACGGTGATGAATTCGTGACGTTTTTGCCGTGCCTCGACAAAGGCCATGTGCAGGCTTACTTCCAGTTCTTGCGCAATCATTCAATTTTCCTCCATTACGCACGCCAGCGGATGCTGGTTATCACGTGCGAAGGTCGCAACCTGCTCGACCTTGGTAGCCGCGACATCTCGCGGATAAATTCCGCAGACTCCACGCCCTTCCATGTGAACTTTGAGCATGATTTGCGTCGCTTGTTCTCGATTCATGGAAAAAAACTTCAGTAGCACAAGAACAACGAAGTCCATCGGCGTGAAGTCGTCGTTGAGTAAAACGACTTTGTATAAAGGGGGAGGCGCGAGCTTGCTGCGCTTCGATTCAAGTACGGAGTTTTCCTGATGCTGTTTAGCCATGATTCAATTCTACTCAGACTTATCGAATGCGCAAACCCGCTTTATTTGCTAATTTCTGCACAGAAACCACACTGCGCGAATATTTGTAATCAAAAATGCTTGACGCTTCCGCTAAAACTAGCGTACAAAGGCTGCATGTTTTGGTTCAAGCCTAATTTGAATTTCAAACATGAAAGTCGGGCGATGCCCGGATCTAGTCTCTTTTCAAGGATGTAGCAATATGGCAACAGGTACAGTTAAGTGGTTCAATGACGCCAAGGGTTTCGGTTTCATTACTCCGGATGATGGTAGCGAGGATCTTTTCGCTCACTTCTCCGCGATCACCATGGGCGGATTCAAGACCCTCAAAGAGGGCGAGAAGGTTTCCTTCGACGTTACGCAGGGTCCTAAGGGCAAGCAAGCATCGAATATTGGGCGTGCCTGATCTTCAGCTACGCTAAAAAAACCCGCCTCTGGCGGGTTTTTTTTCGTCGGTTGTTTCTCAAAAATGCCTGGAAACAACTTGAAACATAAGGACGTGGCGGACTCCGGTATGATTGCGTCGTGTTTTACAACCGGTAATCGTACATATTGTGAACTTGCTGAACTCACGATCCTCTAGCTTGCTCTTCCGCTTTGGCCGCCTGATCCTGCAGCTGGCGCTTGCCAGCGCAATTTCTGGTACGTCCCTGGTCCTGGCCAACGATCTTCCGGATCTCGGCGAGTCTGCCCGCGCAGAGCTCTCGCCACAGATCGAGCGAAAAATCGGCGAGAGCATCATGAACGAAATTCGCCTGCGTGAACCGAGTTACGTTGACGATCCCG
>JAIFNM010000126.1 GCA_020047725.1 Betaproteobacteria bacterium | reverse complement strand
TGACCGAGTTTCGCCATGGCCGCTTCAAGCGTCGGACTCGTTTCGAAGGCCTTCATGACCAGCTGGTTCAATGCCGAATCTGACAGCTCGGTCCACCATTTGGACGGCTGAACCGGCACCTCCTGCTTCTCTACAGCTGCACCCGCTCGGCCAGTGGGTGAGGTCCAATGGGCGGGCACATCAGCTTCCAAGCGCGGGGACGTGTAGTTTGGCCCCACAGCCGCGCATCCCGAGAGCGCCAAAAGCGCACAGAACACCGATTCTTTCGCTCGGAGCGCAATACGAAAACTCATTCTTGAACAACCCAATAGTGACGGAATACGCGTGCCCTCTGATCGTCTGACCGGAGCGGTAGCAAAGTACTCGGACTTCATGCGCACAACCCGAAGTATCCGCATCCACAGCGCCGGGGTCAATGGTACCCGGATGTCCTGAAAATAACACGTGCCATGCCTTCAAGGCGATGATTCAGGAAAGGGAGAGAAGATGCGGCGATGTTGTTGCCAAGAGGCGGCCAATCATGGTCTGGCGCGCCGGGCGAGTGTTGATGGCGATGTACCATCAGAAAAATTATTCGATATGGCCCACAAGCCAATCAATACGGGCCTCTACAGACTTACCCCGCGTAGACCGCCATTTTACGGGCGTTCCAGCGGGGCATAGGTACGAAAACGCGGAGTTCTCAGACCAGATGCTTCTTGAACGACAGTTTTGCCGCCGCCTCGTCGTAGCGTGGCGTCGAGTTGTTGTGAAAGCCGTGTTGCATGCCGGGATAGACATGCACCTGATAATCAACTCCGGCCGCCTTCAGCGCGGCTTCAAACGCCGGATAGGTGGCGTTGATCCGCTCATCCTTTTCGGCCAGATGGCATACCAGCGGCGCCTTGATGTTGCTCACGCTCGCCGTATCAGCCGCGACACCGTAGTACGGCGCACCGGCCTGCATGTCTGCGCCGAGCGTGGCGGCCAGGTAATTGACGATGCCGCCGCCGTAGCAAAAACCAGTCACGCCCAGCTTGCGCGTTGAAAGCGCGTGCGTCTTGAGAAAACGCGCGCTGTTCAACAGATCGGTGCGCAGCTTCACCTGATCCAGCTTAGCCTGCAAGTCGCGCCCATCGTCGTCATTGCCCGGATAGCCGCCGACCGGATAGAGACCATCGGGAGCGAGCGCCAGAAAACCATCGGCCGCCAAGCGCCTTGCCACATCTTCGATATACGGATTGAGGCCGCGATTCTCATGCACCACCAGCACGGCCGGAAACGGCCCCACTCCTTTCGGCTGCACAAGATAGCCGCGCATGGTGCCGGAATTACCGCCCGGCGACGGATAGGTCACATAGCGCTCATCGGTGAACGAGATCGTCTGCGCCTGTGCATAGCGCGGCAACAGCGCCTGCGCCATTCCCAGGCTACCGACCACCGCCAGCGCCGCCGCGCGGGAAAGAAACTCGCGCCGGTCGATACGACCGTGGCAATACTCGTCATAAAGATCGAAAACGCGCTGGTCGATTTCCAGTTGCGTGATACTGCCGTCCGCTGCTTTGACTACTGTTTGGCTCATCGCTGGGCTCCTTGAGTTCGGGCAATGAAGGAATAAATGCGAACAGCCTTTTCGCAACGCTGCGCCTTGGCCGCCCGCTCTGAACTGACTCACCATTGACCGGAAAGTACTACGTCCAGTTCCCGCTTCTTACAGAACAATTCAGACCGGATTACTTGGCAGAACCTCACCCGACTCGATCAGCCTGGCCAATTCGGGGGACAGAGCATCGTGCTTTTCAAGCAGGCGGGCGATACGCAGGACTTCGTCCCGCTTCCCGCATGCGTGCTGCGCTCGCAGTTCGAGTTGCAACGCGGCGATGTGCACTCCGGCAGTCTCATGCAAGCTTCGCAACACCGTCACGGATTCCTCAAAACGCCGTGTTTCGAAAAGCATCTCGGCCTCAAGCATCAGCGCTGCGACACGCATTTTCGGATCGCTATGCACGGCGCGTTCGAGCCATTCCTTCTGTTGGAGAGGTTCGTGCAGGCGTTGCGCCGAGCGCGCCGCAAGCATTGCCGCCAGGCCCGGCGAATGACCCGCCGCGTGCGCGGCACCGGCTTTCTTCAATGCCTGGCCGTAGCGCCCCTCAAGAATAAGACGGATGACATCGTCGAACTCACCCGCCGCTTTCTCACGCTGCCGGCGCTCACGAAACCCTCGCACCCGCCGGGGCAAGGAGGTTGTCAGCGCCACGCCACGCAACAGCAGGTAAAGAACGAAGAAGCCGCCAGCCAGTATCGTGACGACAAGATTCAACGGGAGTTCTTCACGATAGGTCGGGAGTACCAGCACGACGTAGCTTTCGTTCAGATGGGTTGCCAGCGCGAGAGCAACGGCCAGCGCAAAAAGCGTCAGCACCCAGAACAGGCCTTTCAATTGCACACCTCGCCAAGCCAATCATGGCCGCACAGAGCTTCGATGATTCCAGCATCCGCCGGCCTGGTCAGGACAATCCGCAGCAAACCCCGTTCGGCAGCCACCTCGGCAATGCGCTGATGCGGAACAAAGAGAGGAAGCATACGCAAGCGCTCGCAGTCATCGGTATCAAGCAAGTTCAAAAGATTGCGCAATCCCTCACTGGACGAAATGGTCAGCGCATCAAGCTGCCCGCTCTGCAAACGCGAACGAAGTGGTGCCGCATCCGTCGGTGACGAACGCTGATAGCAGGTCACACAATCAACCTGCGCCCCGCGTTCGATCAGCGTTTCAGCCAACATTTCGCGCCCGCCATTGCCACGCAGAATCAGCACGTTCTTCCCGGCCACGCAGCCGGCTTGAAAGGCGGGCAAGGCCAGCAAGGCTTCCGAATCAAAGCGTCCGGCCGGCACGATGACATTGCCAATACCACAGGCAGCGAGCTGAACGGCCGTGCTCGGCCCAATGGCCGCCGCCTGCAAATCAGCAGGCCAGGGACGTTCGGCAAGAATGATCGGCAGACTGAATTCAAGCGCATTCGGGCTGATGAAAATAGCGATGGAGTAATCGTCAAGCCGCGCAATCGCCTGCCGCAAAGGCTGCACATCGTCAGCAGGTGCAATGGTGAGAAGGGGAAAAAGTACCGGCTCACCCCCCTCTGCCGTGATCAGTTGCGCCAGCGTCCCGGCCTGAGCCGCCGGACGCGTCACCAGTATTCGTCGGCCCCGCAAGGTTTGGTTCATTGGCTGGAGGGAATCGCCAGCGCCTCAAGAATCGCGTCGGCGCCCTGCTCGCGCAGGGCTTGTGCCAACCTCTGGCCGATCAACTCGCCCTCCTCTGGCGCACCACGCAACTCGCCGCTAACCATCTGCTTACCATCAGGAGTAGCAACGAAACCGCGCAACCACAACTGGCCGTTATCAAGAATCGCGTATCCGCCAAGCGGGATCTGGCAGCTACCGCCAAGCGCACGTGAAAACGCCCGCTCGGCACGCACGCAATGCGTCGTTTCCGCGTCGCGCAGCGGCGCAATCCACGTTTCAGCGTCGACTCGGTCGGCGAGAATCTCGATCCCCAGCGCGCCCTGACCCGGCGCTGGCAGCGACTGCTCGGGCGTCAGCACCGTCTTGATGCGTTCTTTCAGTCCGAGGCGAATCAGTCCGGCGGCCGCCAGGATGATCGCGTCGTACTGGCCTTCGTCGAGCTTGCGCAGGCGCGTGTCGAGATTGCCGCGCAGAGGCTCGATTTTCAGGTAAGGATATTTGGCCCGCAGTATCGCCTCGCGACGCAGGCTGGACGTGCCGACCACGGCGCCATCCGGCAACGCATCGAGGCCATCGTATTTGTTGGAGACAAAGGCATCACGCGGATTTTCACGCGCCGTGATGGCGGTCAGCGAAAAGCCGTCCGGCATCTCCATCGGCACATCCTTGAGCGAATGCACGGCGAGGTCGGCACAGCCATCCTCCATGGCCACTTCGAGTTCCTTGATAAACAGGCCCTTGCCGCCAATCTGCGATAGCGGCCGGTCAAGAATCTGGTCGCCACGTGTCGTCATGCCAAGGATCTCGACCTGGCATTGCGGGTACAACTCGGCGAGGCGCGCCTGAATATGCTTAGCCTGCCAAAGGGCGAGACGCGATTCACGCGAAGCGATGACGATGCGGGCGGGCGGAAATGGGATGCTTTTCAAGGTGGAATCCAGAAAGAAAGGCGGTTGAGAACCCGAAGAAAACAGTCGGAATTCTAGCACGCAGAGATCGTCGACCGCGGCCAAAGCCCTTCAAGTACAACGCCTGCGAGACATGAAGCGACCGGCAAGAGAACCAGATCAGAGCGTACGGATTTCTCGATGGACAGAGGACATGACAGGCCAGAATGTTCGAAGCTGGTTTCGGTTAGCAAGGTGGTCCGTTCCATAGAACGATTGCCATTCAGGAGACAGTCATGCAGGAACGCCTGGATAGGCCGTCATTCCGGGCTTGACGCGGAATCCAGTGGTGCACTAACTGGCTCTGTACCCCAGGGGTATTTCCTGCGGGGCACATTTCCTTCGGTCCGATTCCGGGTCAAGCCCGGAATGACGAATTTCTTAAAGTCCATTCGCTTCAACATAACTGACTACTAGATGTAAACGACGTGCCCCGCATTTGACATTGCTGTGCACAAAAGCAGAGTTTGCGATTGTGGCGGAGCGTTCTCGGGTCGAAGTCGCTGTTTGACCGCTACGGTCCTTGGTCATTCTGGCGGAAACGCCTCTTGTGCAGCGAGAGCTGCCTCTGGTCTTGCCGGACGCAGGCGATGATGCCAGACCATTCCAATTTATGCATATTTTAGATAGTGTAGTAATGTGAGATCAGCTTATTGCCTTCTCTAGCAAATTGCCTTCTCTAGCAATGAGCAAAGGGTCGCAATGGTCTTTTATCATATTGAGTTTGGGCACACATCATGGTGCACGCATTTGGCAGCATATGTTCCTCCGGGTTTGGGCGGAATATGCGCTGCCTTTTCACGGTGCTAATCGATAGACTTGCGCCGTCATTGGTTCTCCGCTGGCTTGTTATTGCGAGCCTGTCAACCGGTGCGCTGGCAAATGACAGTCCGAAAGTATTGGTTCTTCATTCCTATCATCATGGGTTTGAATGGACGGATTCAATCCATAAAGCTTTTTCCGACACGCTGACAGCCTCAATCCCCAAGGCAGAAGTGTTTGTTGAGTACATGAATACCAAGCGGCAGTCGTTAGGGACGATGACTCCTCAACTGACTGCGCTTTACAAGCATTCGTATTCGAACGTCGTTTTCGATGTCATTGTCGCCTCAGACAACAATGCGCTTGATTTTTTGCTTCTTTACCGGGATAGCCTGTTTCCCGGTGTACCCGTGGTGTTTTGCGGAATAAACGATATTTTCAAATATCGTTTTGACCCAGGCAGTGGCTACACCGGCATCAGCGAAGCCTCCGACATTGCCGCAACGATTGCAATCGGTTTGAAACTCCATCCCGGCACGAAAAAAGTGATTCTGTTATCCGATGCCACGGAAACCGGATCGATCAACCGGGCTCTCGCAAGAAAGGCGTCCGTTCAGTTCCCCGCCATCGAATTCATCGAGATGGCTGATCTGTCGGCAAGCCAGTTGAGTTTGGCCCTCAGCGAACTCAAGGACGACACCGTCGTCCTTAATACGGGATTCTATCGAGACAATACCGGGAGAGCTTTTTCCTCACGCGAAAGCATGAATTTTGTCTTGTCGGCTTCGCGCAGACCGGTTTATACCCTGTGGGATTTTGCCATGGCGCCTGGCGCAATTGGCGGGAAGCTGATCAGCGGTCGCTTGCAAGGAGAGAATGCGGCAGCCATGGTAACCCGAGTCCTGCGGGGCGAGGGAACAGATTCCATACCCATCGTTGAGAGTCCGACCGCCTATATTTTCGACCACGAGGGCCTGACAAAATTCAGCATCGATGAATCACGGCTTCCTGAGGGTTCGATCGTGACCGGGAAGCCTGAAACCTTTTACTCACGCTACAAGATCTACCTGTGGTTCGGCAGCGCACTTTTTGCTGTCCAGATCATGATCATCGCCTTGTTGCTATCGAATATTGCTCGACGGCGGCATGAGGAAGTTGCCCGGAAAGAGGCTGTGAATGCCTTGCGCGAGACCAATCAAATGTTCTCTCTGTTCATGCTTCATTCACCAGTCAATGTATTCATCAAGGAAGTGACAGCAACCGGCAGCCGAGTATTGATGGCCAGCGAGAACTTCAAGGCGATGATCGGCATTCCGGGGTCGGAAATGGTCGGCAAGGGTAGTGCAGATCTGTTCCCGGCAGAATTTTCCGATGAAATTGATACGGCTGACAAGCGTGTAATGGCCACGGGCGAAATGCTGAAAGCGGATGTGCAGCTTCTTGGGCGTAGCTATACAACCATCAGGTTTCCTCTTGTACAGGGCGATAAAACCTTGATTGCCGGTTACTTCATAGACATTACCGAGCGCAAGGAATACGAGAAGCAACTCAGACATATAGCCCACTACGATGTGTTAACCACGCTACCCAATCGTGTGTTGCTCGGTGACCGCTTGCATCAGGCCATGGCCCAATCCGAGCGGCGGGGGCTGCTGCTGGCCGTGGCCTATCTCGACCTGGATGGCTTCAAGGAAATCAACGACCACCACGGCCATGAAACCGGTGACCAGTTGCTGATAGCTCTGGCGGGCCGCATGAAACAGGATCTGCGTGATGGGGATACGCTCGCCCGCCTCGGAGGCGACGAATTTGTCGTCGTCATGCTTGATCTGCCGGATGTCGCTGCCTGTGTTCCGATGCTCACCCGCCTCCTCTCTGCGGCTGCGCAACCCTTGTCTGTCGGCGAGCGCATACTTCAGGTCTCGGCCAGTCTCGGTGTGACTTTTTATCCGCAGACAGAAGCGGTCGACGCGGATCAGTTGCTCCGCCAGGCTGATCAGGCCATGTATCAGGCCAAACTGGCGGGGAAGAACCGGTATCATCTTTTTGATGCCGAACAGGATCGCAATGTCCGCGGTCACCACGAAAGCCTGGAGCGCATCCGGCACGCCTTGGGAGAGCAGGAGTTTGTGCTTTATTACCAGCCCAAGGTAAACATGCGCACCGGCGAGATCATCGGTGCCGAAGCCCTTATTCGCTGGCAACACCCTGAACTGGGACTTCTGTCGCCGGCGTCGTTCCTGCCGGTCATCGAAAATCACGTGCTGGCGGTCGACGTCGGAGGGTGGGTCATTGAAACCGCCCTGAGCCAGATTGAACAATGGAAAGCAGCAGGACTAAACATCCCGGTCAGCGTCAATGTTGGGGCGCGTCAGTTTCAGCAAGCGAATTTCGTTGACCGTTTGCGTGCGACACTGGAAGCCCATCCGGATATCCGGCCGGGCGATCTGGAAATGGAGGTACTGGAAACAAGCGCGCTTGACGACCTCGCACGAGTCGCCGAAGTCATTGAAGCCTGCCGTGAGATCGGGGTGCTGTTCTCGCTGGATGATTTCGGTACCGGCTATTCCTCTCTGACCTACCTGAAGCATTTGTCTGTTAACCAGCTCAAGATTGATCAGAGCTTTGTTCGTGACATGCTGGATGATCCGGATGACCTGGCTATCCTGGGCGGAGTACTCGGTCTGGCGAGCTCCTTCCGCCGTGAGGTGATTGCCGAGGGAGTGGAAACCGTAGAGCACGGAGTAATGCTTCTCCAACTGGGTTGCGAATTGGCCCAGGGCTATGGCATTGCCCGTCCTATGCCGGCATCCGATTTTCCCGAATGGTTGCGTTCATGGCGCCCCGATCCGGCCTGGAGCAACCTCCCTCCCGTCAATCGTGACGATTTGCCACTGCTTTTTGCTGGCGTTGAACATCGCGCATGGATTACAGCCGTCGAGGATTTTCTGAACGGCAAGCGCGAAATCCTGCCCTTGATTCACCATCAGTGCCACCTTGGCGCATGGCTGGAAAAGGAAGGGGCTGCGCTTCATGGCGAGCAGGCTGCTTTTCAGGTCATCGCGCCGCTGCATCG